>CANDBF010000004.1 GCA_947382865.1 uncultured Clostridia bacterium | reverse complement strand
AGTTGGTAGAGCAACTGACTCTTAATCAGTGGGTCCAGGGTTCGAGTCCCTGAGGATGCACCACTCGAAAATGCGCACTTACGGGTGCGCATTTTTCAAACGAAAAGTGCGGCGACTTTTTTAGCGCATTTTCTCGTTCGCCGCGCAAAAGATTTTTTGCTATCGATTTATAAGTTCGTTGTAAACTCATAATATCATTCCGCTTTCTTCAAACTTTTGACATTGCGGAGCGAAAGTAGTAAGATAAAAATATGAAAAAGTGCCATTACAAATGCGAGAATTGCGGCGCGAATCTTGTTATCGACGCCAAAGCCGAGAGCGGCGTATGCGAATATTGCGGCGCGGTTTATTATAATACCGACGCGGCGGCGCCGACGGAGGTTCACCATTATTTCGGCAACTTAAAGATTACGCCTGCAAAGATAATACTGGCGGTATCGCTCGTAGCGGCGCTTGCGGCGGCGATAGTCATTCTTGCTCTGTATTTTTCCGGCGTTTTTGGCAAGTCGGACGCGCCGATAGCCGATGAATTCAGACATCCTAAGGCGTATTTGTACGAGGGCACGTACCTTGTCGGAGAGGATATGGACGAGGGCGAATTCGTCGCTTTTAAGGATCCTTCCAAGCAGAGAGGCAGGATTTTGATACTGACCGACCCGAACGCGAGCGCGGGCACTTCGGCGTGTCTAGAAGAATACAATTTCGCAAACAATACATATTTTAAGGCGTCGAGAGGGACTTACGTAAAGGCGGTGGATTGCAACGTGTTCCGCGTGGGAGATAAGACCGTCGAAGCGATGGCTGACGGCAGCTTCGAGGGAAATCTTATGCTGCGCGGCGGTACGGATATTCCGGCGGGAAATTACGTGCTTTGCAACGATAACGACAATTTGCGTTATTCGGACATAACCTGCGTAATAGGAGGAACGGAATATAAAAAGAGGGTTGGAATGCGCACTCATCTAAACATAGGCGAGGGGGATTACGTCTATCTGACTTTCGGCAAGCTGTATTCCGAGAGCACCGTGCCGCTGCCCGAAGCGGAGGACGGCAAATATCCGTCGGGACAGTATAAAGTGGGGCTGGATATTCCTGCGGGCAGATACCGTCTAGATACGGGCAACGCGAGTATGGTGGCGCGCTATGTCCTGAACAAAGACGGATTTGCTTTTTTCGGCGAGGACGAAGAGCTAAGCCCTAGCACTATGAGCGGATATCTTGACCTCAAAGACGGCGATTATATATATACGTTTATGATAACTCTTGTTGCGCAGGACGGTGAGCAATGAAACTTGTAAAATTGCAATGTCCCAACTGCGGAGCGACTTTTACCGTATCTCATGACAGCGATACGGTGGTTTGCGAGTATTGCGGAACTGCCGTAACCGTCCCTCGCAAAAAAGCAAGGATAAAGGTTGAGCGCCGCAACGTAAATTATAAGGCGCTAGGGATATTCGGAGTTGTCGCGGCGCTGATTATCGTCGTCGCTGTTATAATAGTGTTTACGGTAGGCAAAAAAGACGTAGACCCTCGCGCGTTTAAGTCGGACGGAGTTTATCTGGTGGGAGAGGATATTCCTGCGGGCGAGTACGTTTTGTATCCGAACGTCGGGAAGAATGCGGGAGACGTGACCCCCGTCCTCGAAGTGCGTAAAACGCGCGAAGCCGCGGTGGATACTTCCGAGCTTTTGTATCGCAAAGAGTTTTTTATGCGCCAATACGTAAATCTTAACGAGGGAGAGTACATAGCTTTCGAGCACGCTTTGATGTATCTGCCCGAAAAAGCAGATTTGGGAGAGATCGACGAAAAAGGTTTTTCATCCGCACAGCTCAAAGTAGGCAAGGATATAGCGGCGGGCGAATACGTCGTAGTCGGCGACAATAAGCAAACTCAGTATTTTATAACGAGCAAACCCGAGGCGGCTTTGTACGGCACAGCCGCTCTGAACGCGCCCGAGATGCTGTCTTTCGGCTATTGCGAAAACAGAGTTTATCTTAAAGTTCACGACGGAGAATACCTTTCTTTTATCGGAGGCAGGCTTTATAAATCGGGCGACGCGCCCGAGCCGCGCAAAAGCGAAAACGGTGAGTTGCTCGCAGGTCAGTATAAGGTAGGTACGGATATCAGAGCGGGCAGATATACCGTCAGTCCCGCGGTGAACAAAAGATCTCTGGCATACGTATGCTTGAATAAAAACGCCGTCAATACCTCGTCTGTGCCGAAGTGGGATGAGGAACTGATAGCGCAGGGAGGCGAAACACTGTGGCTTGTGCGTTTGGAGGATTACGACGGTTCCGTCGAGATAGAAATCCCCGACCCCGACGGATATGAACTATATCTTACGCTGTGGTATTGCACGGCTTCGTCTTAACAACGCCGAGTGTGATTTTTGTGCCGTTTAACATACGATAATAACTATATAAAGAGGCGTTTTGTATGACTGGGATTTGTTTCGTAGAGTTATATAGTAAATATAATTGTAATGCCTATTGACTTTAATCATAAACTATGGTAAAAGAATAGGGAGGAAAATATGCTAGGTTTTGGACTTGACAGTATAATTTGCGCCGCGCAGTTTTACAACACGGACGGCATAGTTAGCACCGAGCTCAAAGGATTAATCGGTGTGCTTTTGGCTGTGGTGCTTGGCTTTGCCATAGGCTTCGAGCGCAAATTACGATTTAAGGAAGCGGGAATACGTACGCATACGATTGTTTGCGTAGGCGCGGCGCTTATGATGGTCGTAAGCAAGTACGGCTTTCAAGGGCAGGACGCGGACGTATCGCGCGTAGCTTCGCAGATAGTATCGGGCGTAGGCTTTTTGGGCGCCGGTATCATTATGTTCCGCGGACAGAAGATGCACGGTCTGACGACCGCCGCAGGCGTATGGGCGACGGCGGGCATAGGTATGGCGTGCGGCGCGGAGATGTACATATTTGCCACGGGCGGAGCTTTGATATTGATTGTTATACAGTGTCTGTTCCACTTGAACTGCAAACTTTTCCGCACCAAGAAGTATTATCAGATAAAAATAAGTTTCATCAATACGACGGACGAGAGCGTGAAGGTAAAACAGTTGTTCGGAGTGCAGAATTTCAACAGTCTGACCATAGAACGGCAGAATGACAATACGCTTTACCGCGCTATGCTCAATACCGATAAGGAATATTCATCTCAGCTTTTGAATGAGATTATGATTCGCAATCCGTATATTTTGAAAATCGAGCGTTGCGATGACCAATAAGAGACAATTCGCCCGCGCAAGCGGGCGATTTTGATTTTAACGGTCGGCAATGAACATAGTTTAACTAAATTCGCTGCATTTGCCGAACGGGTGAATATATGGAAAAAATCGAGAGCTTCAAAGTGAATCATCTTAGCCTTGAAAAAGGTCTTTATGTGTCTAGAAGAGACAGCTTTAACGGTTGCGCTGTCACTACGTTCGATATGCGTATGACGTGTCCCAACCGCGAGCCTGTGATAGATATGCCTGCGTTGCATACGATAGAGCATCTTGCGGCGACGTTTCTTCGCAATCATTCGAGAAAGGACGAAATAATATACTTCGGACCTATGGGCTGTCGGACGGGTTGTTATCTTGTTATGTTCGGTGAACTTCAACCCGATAATATATATGATTTAGTGCTGGAACTTTGCGATTTTATAATGGACTTCGAAGGTGAAATTCCGGGCGCGAGCGCGGAGGAATGCGGCAATTATCTGGAACAGAACCTGAATATGGCAAAGTTTTATATAAGAAGATACCGAGAAAGCCTCTTAAATGATAAGAATTTCATATATAAGTAATAAACCGATATTCTAATCGTATAAAATATATTTTGATATAACCGCATAATTTGAGCGCTTTAAGTCGTGTTACGTACGTGTTTTCGGCGTAACGGCGGGCGCGAATGAAAAAAATATTGCAAATGTACACAATGTTTGATATGCTTATATAAGTATATCAGCACTGTGCATTATGCTGCGCGACGGAGTTTTGGGGGAAGTATGAATTCCACGACATACGCCAAGAGAGTGCAATACAAGCCTATCGACATTTTTTTCCGCGGAGTTGTAGACATAAAGTCCAAGGTGAAAAAGGTCGTTTTCGTCGATGCTTTTCAGATTTTGAACGACCGCTATCTCGGTCGTCTTAACGTGTGCAATTATTTTGCGGTTGCGGAAAATTCCGTAAGAATAAACGAGTTGAACATCATCGCTCTGGAAGAGCTTAAAAACTATCATCTGGTGATGAAAGAAAATTTTCTTATTCCCGACAACACCGTATACGGATTGCCTATTTCAACCAGATTTTTGGAGAATGAACAGGATTTTGAAATTTTGCTTTCCACACTCAAAGACAACAACTACAAAAAAGGAAGCATTGTGCTCTCCTTTTACGGGACGTCGCTTGTAAGGATAGACGGCGAGGCGAAGAAGCGCTACAACCGTTTGCGCCGTGCGGGATATAAAACCGCGGTCGCGCAATTTGGAGAGGATTTCAATTCGATTGATATTTTTGCGGGAGTGACGTTCGATTATATACGCTGCGAGGCGCAATTCTTCGATTCCTCGCAGGGCAAGAAGAAGCTGCTTTCTATGTTGCTGCGCTTTTGCAACTCCAACAAAATCACGATGATTATGGAAGGTGTGGACACCCCCGGTCAGCTTGCGAGATTCAGGCGCGAGGGAGTTAAGCTCGCAACGGGCAGAGCCGTATCCAAGCTGTCCCGTTGGGTGACGAACGAGTTTTTATTCCTACCCGAACCCGTCGGCGAGAAGAGAGACGCGTATCTGCTCAAACTCAAAAAGGAGCTTGACGCAAAGGAGCGCGCGGAGCTTGCGGAATTGACGGCGCTTAGAAACGCGGCGATAGAAAAGGCGAAAGCCGCCGACGAAAACGGAGTCATGCCCGTTTCCGCAAGACCGGAGCTGGCAAAGTCTCCTTATCAGGTCAGATTGGAACAGCAGAGACTTGCCGCAAAGCGTCTTGCGGAGGTCCGACTTGTCGCGCAGCAGGCGGATTTGAGCGCGGAGGATCTTCGTAGTATCGCGGAGCAGACGCGTCTGCATTTTACGGGAGATTTGCAGAGCGCGCTTTCGCTATCTTTCAATTTTGAAAAGAGCCGCGGCGCCGAGGCGGCGGAAGGCTCGGACAGGAAGGATAAGGACGCGACCGCCGAAACAGACGTCCGTACCGATAAAGACGGAAGAGCGTATCTGGACGTGAACGAAAGCGGGGTATTCGCACCCGTACGTCCCGAGGCGCCGGCGGAGGGAGGCAAGAGCAAGCCTCAAAACAGGAAATCTGTGCACGCCGATATCGAAAAGCACAACAAGCTGCTCGAAGAGTATCGTTCGGACGGTTTGTTCGGCGAGCTCGGCATGACAAGCGGCATAAAGGGTTTGAATATGTCCAAACCCAAAGGCATAGGCGTAACTCTGAAAATCGCCGGCGAGGAAAAGGACGCGCCGTCACTTATCGGAAGCTACAACGAGAAGGGTCAGTGGGTGGACGAGGAAGGAAACGTTTACAACGGCTATTTTGATTTGGAAGGCAAGTGGATAGAGTACGAGCAATTCGACAGCGAGCAGGAAGGACACTACAACGAGCGCGGTCAGTGGGTGGATAAAGACGGCAAGGTTTACGACGGCTACTTCGACGAAGAGGGCAGGTGGATAGATTATACCTACACCGCTCCCGACGGCGAGATTATAGACAACGGCTACTTCGACGATAAGCTCGGCAAGTGGGTGCCGTTCGGATATTTTGCGGACGACGGAAGCTATCACCGTTTCTGACGGGCGCGGAATATAAGCGGTCGGACTATTATATATATGGATTATAGAAGACAAATATAGATAGTATAAAACGCGCAAGCATTTATATAGGATATGGCAGAAGAAGAAAAGACCAAAGTTCAATCCGAGGGAGAGGAAAATTCCAAATCCGCCGACGGGCAGTCGGCGCCCTCGTCGGATACGCTTGAAACGAAGCAGAGCGCTTCGGGTTCTTCCGCGCCTGAAAAAACCGACGCGCCGTCGGACAATAAGACGCCCGCGCCCGATACAGCGCCCGACAATTTAGACGATTCCGATAAAGCAGATGCTTCCAATCCTGCGGGCGGCGAGTCCGATACTTCCGATAACGCTGCCGACGGCGGAGGAAATGATCCCGATAAGAAAGGGAAGAAAGGCAAAAAAGGCAAGGACGAAGAGTCTCCCCAAAACCCCAAATCCAATGCCAAGATGCAAAAGGAGTGGGAGGATTCCATTGTCGCTTCCAAAAAAGTAAAGCGAGAGGAAATCCGTCGCAAATTCAAGCAGGCTATCGTGATTATGCTCGTATTCGCACTTGTAGTGACCTCTGTCGTTTACGTAATGCTGCTTTTTGTACAGGAAAACAACGTCCGTATCACCGCAAAGTCTCAACAGGACAAGTCGATTTCGCTTTCGCTCGACGGCAGCATGTGGACTCCGTATCTGAACGCGGAAGGTCCCGACAAAATTTGGAATATCAGTTATAATCCGATTTATAAGGGCGAACATACCGAAACGATGGCGCAGGTGCGCGAGAGACTGTGCATAGCTTCACCCGAGCTTGGCGTGATAAACGGAGAAAACTACATCCGCTTTGTTTTCTTGGTGAAAAATACGGGCAAATTCGACGCGGATATCGATTACGTGATGACTTTGGACAACGATGACCGAAATTTGCAGGACGCTGTGAGAGTAATGTGGGCGGAGAGCTTCAAGAGCTCGGATTTGACCGCGGAGCAGACCAACGTGGAGGTTTATGCCGCGCTCAGCCGCAATCCGCGCCTTGCAGATACCAACATAAATTACAACCGCACTCCCGAGATGGGATATCTTGAATATTGCGCGTATCCATTGGGTTCGGACGACCCAAAGAGCAGCACCTATGATTTGCGCGCGTACGAGCGCACGCTTACGGGTTCGGCGTATGACGAAGCGCAGGAGGCGGGTTATTTTGCCACCACGCCTTTTGAAAGCGATGAAGCGGTGTTCAAGCGCCACACCGTTCTGGCTGTCGGAGATATTATGTACTGTTATGTTTGCATATGGCTCGAGGGTAGTGATTTCGATTGCGTGGACTCGGCGCTCGGCGGCTTTGTCAAATTGGGGATAGATTTCGTTTCATATTGATAAAGCGGTGTGGACAAACGCCGAGCGAAAAAAATCGGCAGAATAAATACCGTTTGACGATATGCTCGGATTGTATGAAAAATAATGTTCAGTTGTCTAATAACGTCGAATTAATGTGGATGTTCAAGAAAAAGTTATTTTTTGACTATTGACACACATATGAGCGTGATATATAATCTCTATGTGCGTGACAGTTCTGCCTACTTTTTGATTTTACTGCATATAATTGTGGTGGCGGGTTGAGATTGAAGCCATTCTAAAAAGTGAGTGAGCTCGAAAGATTGCGTAAAATCGACATTTTGCGTAAACATCGACGGCAAAGAAAGCCAAAGAACGGCAGATTAAACGGGAAAATACCTAAAAGGTATGAAATAAAAGGAGAAGATTATGAAAAAGAAAGGATTGATTATTTCAACAGTCGTAATGGTTGTTGTCCTGATCGCTTCACTCACCACGGCGACCTACGCTTGGTTTACCGCGGGCTCTACGGTATCCGTAAACGATATCACGATGTCCGTTGTAGCAGGTTCCGATGTCGCTATCGGTATGGCGAAGACCAATGCTTATAAAGCGGATGCCACTATGGACGATTTCGTCAACGGTTCTCTCACTTGGGACGGCGCGGCGGCTGAAAAATGGACGGGCGATAAGGCATTGTCTTCCACTCTCAACACCAATCTGCCCGCGATACAGGTTTCTAAGGCAATCTCCACAGCAGTGAAAGTGGGTGAAAACTACACTGTTGACGCCACGCAATGGGTTGAAGCAAACGAGGCTAATGTCGTAAGAGCTTCCGGTAACGGCGCTACGGCTGAAAACAGCAGTGCGGAAGCTGCAATTATGAACGCAGGTAAAGAAGCTGACGGCACGACCGTTAAAGCAGGCGACTACATATCTCTTGCAATGGGCGTACAGGCTGTTGCTCCCAACCTCAAATCCATCGGTTGCGTAATCACGGTTGAGCCCACGGGCAACAAAGCTACTCTCGGTATGAACGCGGCTATTCATGTAAGATACAGACTCAATGGCGGCAACTGGCAAGAAGCTGACATTTATGGAAATATTCATTACACCACGCCTAAGAGCTCTACAAGCATAGTAAATGCAAATCCCAATGTTGTTATGGATACCGACGGCACCACTCCCAAGAATATGACAGGCGCACAGTCCATCAAAATCGACGTTGAAGGTTCCGATACGAACACGACGGCGTTGACGGGTGAGAAAATCAATCAGCTTGAAATCGTTGTTTTCATCGCGGGTTATGATTCTGACTGCAACAATGCGTCTATGGGTTCCTCCGCACTCATTCACATCAACTTTGTGACCGACGTGATTGCTGCATAATAGACAATATCACAATAAAAAAATACCGCTCTTTCGAGCGGTATTTTTTATTGATTTTTTCATGATTACGCTTTTGCCTGCGCGCCGAAGAAAATGCCCACATTGACCTTCACGCCCTTAGCCGCGTCTATACAGTTTGTGTCAGAACCTGCAAGATAAATTACAAGTTCAATCTGGTCGATTGCTCCGATTGCCAATCCGTCGGACAATTCTATTGCAGTAACTGCCGCACCCGTCAAACTGGTTTTATTTGTGGTATCGTTATAGTTGCCGCTAATATCGCCGGCAGTAACATTTCCCGTACCCGTTCCAGCAATGTTGAAAGGAACCTCGCAAGTCGTCGATGTTCTTGTGGCAGTATAAGCCGTCTCGCCGAATACGTCAACGTCAGTCCAGTTTTCGGCACCGTTCAATCTATATGCGACGTGCATACCTGCCGAAATACCGATTGTAGTACCGTTGCCTGTCGTTTGAATTACGATATAAAGTTTGTTCGTGCCTGTTTCGATTTCTGCTGTCGGAGAAGCGCCGAGGAACAGATATGCGAAGTCAGCAGAAATGTCAGCAGTTATGTCTGCTCCATTCGATTTGGTGCCGTTTGCCACAGCGGCTGTTTGCTGGGTCAAAGCGCCTGCGCTTTCGCCTTTTTGAGCTGCGATAATAGTAGCATTCTCAGGCATTGGCGCGCTATTTGGGAAAGCGGTAGTATTTGCAATCGTCGCGTCCGTTACATTCGCTGCCGTCGTTACGCCTACTGCCTTTGATACGTTGGAATAAATGATGTTATGAGAAACTGTCGCCGCAAGTCCGGAGTCGCCGGTCCAAGTGCCTGTCAATGAGCCTGCTGTGCCGGCGTATGTACAGTTTCCGCTGACAAACGAGCTTGCAGAAGCGTCATCTTCATAAGTTGTGTTTGCCTTTAATCCAATGTTAAGAATGTTGCTTGAAACAACTTCAAGATTGAAGCCGTCAACCGTTGTGGTCGAGGACACGGTAAACCAAGCGTAGGTCGCCGTGGTGAGTGAAGCGATCAGGACAACAACCATTACGACTGTTGAAATAATCAATCCTTTCTTTTTCATAATCTTCTCCTTTTATTTCATACCTTTTAGGTATTTTCCCGTTTAATCTGCCGTTCTTTGGCTTTCTTTGCCGTCGATGTTTACGCAAAATGTCGATTTTACGCACAGTTTTGCCGTGAAATCAAATAGGCTCTGATGAAGACTATAACTGATAAGGAAAATTGCAATGAAAACGACATGTCCGAGTGTTAAATTGAAGAAAAACGTTGAAGTTATATTTAAGGCATATTATCAGGAGGTCAGATATAAATCGGAAATCGCAATAAAAAAATACACACCGCAGGGTGTGTATTTTTTATAATTTTATTTTTGGTTAATCGTTCGTATCGGTATCCGAATCAACCTTAGGTTCTTCGGGAGCGCCTATCGGTTCGCTATCGGTCTCGGGTTCGTCTGCGGTTTGAGGTGCAGAGCAATCGGCATCCGCGGATTGAGTTTCGTTTCCGTTACCTTCGGTTGCGCTGTTCTTTTTGCCTATGACGCCCTTCTTTTTGAGCACCGCGAGTACAATCACGACAGCCGCGATTATTACAACAGGTATGATAATGCCGAGTACGATTGCCAGAGTGTTGGTCTTGGGCGCGTTCTCGTTGTGGATGACCTCGATTGCATTTGTTTCTCTATTGTAGAGATAGCCGGTGTAGGTCAGCGTATCGCCGTCGACAACCACCTTTCCGAACGTCTGGGTATCGAGAGTGTTGAGTATGCTGGACGTTCCGTCGAACTTGGGCGTTACGTCGGGGTTCTCCTTGTAGTTGTAGAACTTCGTTCCCATAGTGCCGAGCGTGATATAAAGCACGCCGTCGCCGCTCGTATACTGCACGTTGCCGCTCTTGCTCTTGTCGGTGATATTGCCGTTGCCGTCAAGCAGATACGTGGACGTATAGGTGTGGTCGTGTCCGCCAAACACTATGTTGACTCCGTACTGCTTGAACAGAGGCACAAGCTGTTTGCGCATTGCGACGACCTCCGCGTCGGTGGAGTGCGAACCGCCGCTGTACAGGCTCTTGTGCATAAGCACGAACTTCCACTTTGCGGTGCTGTTTGCAAGGTCGTTTGTAAGCCAGTTGAGCTGAACTTCTCCGAGTCCGGAGGAATTGGCGTCATTGGTATTCAAAACGACGAAGTGCGCGTTTGCATAGTTGAACGAGTAGAATACGCCGTCTTTCAGATTGTCCTTTTGAAGAGGCTTGTTGTCCGTACCTGTGGGCAATGTGTAGTTGAAGTAGTTGAGCATAGCGTTGCTTCCGTCCTCGTGATTGCCCGACGTAAAGAACATAGAGGAGTTTGCAAACAAATCCTGATACGTATTAAGAGCATATGCCCACTGGTTGAAGTTCTTGCCGTTGTCGCACATATCGCCTGCGTTGAGGATGAAATCGAAATCCTTGGTTCTCTCGTCGGCAAGCAGAGCCTTGACCGCATTATAGCTGTCGTCGTACATGCCCTGTATCATTCCCTGAATATCGGCAATCGTAAGGAACTCAAACGCGGTCACGCTGTCGTCCGCCGCCGTCGTGAACGTGTAGTACTGCTTTCCGCTGTTTTGAGCAAGAGAGAACTGCGCCGTTTTACTGCCGTTCGCGTACGAGCCTTCGAGGTCGTAATAATAGGTTGTGCCCGCGGTGAGCCCAGTGACGGTGACCGTAGTCACGTTCCAGTACACGACGCTGTTCTTCGCCGCGTTGTCGCGGTCGCCGTAAACAAAGGGGATATCCTTGTTGTTCTTGTCTATATCATATTCGATTTCGCCGTGCGTAAGGCAGGCGAGACCGAGGTCGATAAGGGGCAGATATACGGGTTTGGTCTGGGTGAGCATAGTCACCGTAACGCCGTTTTTGGTGTGCGTCTTCACGGAGTCGATATAGTCGGCGTTCATATCGCAGTCCGCCTTGGAGGTGGATACGACGTCCGTCCACTCTGCGCTGTCCGCAGAGGTTTTGTACTTAAACGTGCCGTACACGTTCTCTTCGGTATAGAACTTAAAGGTATAAGACGTTGTGCTGTTCTTGGTATCGAAGTTTGACGTTACGCGGCTGGGAACTCTGCCGTTTGCCTGCGTAGCCGCATTGAACGTCGCGCCGACCGACGACATAACGTTTTTCGAGCTTACGTAGCTCATTTTTTCGGTCCCGAACTTATATTCCGCGTAAGGTTGAATAATATAATCCGCCGTGGGGTCGTTCATATCCGCAAGGTCGGGATATACGTCTGTTGCAAACGCCATTACGATGTTGTCCGCAATGCCGCCCAGACCTACCTTGAAGCTGGGAGTTACATAGCTGTCAAGCAGGTTGGCAACAATTCCGATGAGGTTGTCGCCGTCCATATTGAAGCCCATCATATCCGCGATAAGAGGCTTCGCGACGGGGAGCAGGTCGTTTATTATTCTTCCGAGGCAGAAGTCCTGAGCGTTTACGTTAAGAGTGAAATCCGAGGGAAGAGTAATGCCGTACTCGTTTTGAGCGACGTTCTTAATCAGCAGCTTGACGGTCTTGTCGGTTGAGAGCGTGCGAAAGCCCGCTTCAAGTTTGTCGTATTCGCTTTGGGTCATAAATCCGCTTGTCACGGCATTACGCAGGTCAAAGCTGTAATTTATCAGCGTTTTCAGAAGAGAGTCCTCATTGTTGAACAACGGGTCGAGCAACATATTGAGCAGAGTATCGACAAACTGACCGTTTTTGAGTTGAGTATCCAGATCCTTGATTGCGGCAAGCATGCGCTTGCGGTATGTCTTGTCGGTGGGTTGCATAAAGCCGTACGTATTGGAGCCGCATGCGTTTTCCGTGAAATTGCTGTCGATGCTTGCATTCGTTTCCGACAGAGAAATTTCCGTGCCCGCCGAGTGGGACATCATAATAAAGCTGGCGATCTGCTTGACGTTCATTTTGCCTTTGTTGTCGGGATTGACGGCGGATGAGATGCTCTCGTCGCCGAATTGGAGATTGAGAACGTCGTCAATGATTGCGTGTACGTAGTCGAGCGCAGTGTCATAGGTTTTGCCGTTGTAGGGATAGCCGCCCTCGCCGTACAGACTGTTCAGCACAACGTCGAGGATATATTGTACTCCTTTGTTGAGGAGGTCTCCGTTGACCTTGATATAGCTCAGAATACTGCCGACCATTGAACTGTCAAGTCCGACAAGCACGTTTCCGACAGTATCTTTGAGACTGTCAAGGGTCCTGTCGGTGATAAAGTGGTTCACCATTCTCTCAACGATGATAGAATAGATGTCCTTGCTTATAAACTCGTTATAGCTCATAGAGGACAGCTCGTCGTATCTGATGCAGTAGGTAAGATATTCGGGGTTGGCTGCTAGGAGCGCGTTCCAGTTGGCGTCGGTGGGATTGGCTTTGTAGGCGTCCATTGCGGACTGGTTCCAATCCGCCGTTGTGGAAATATTGTCGCTTACCTCTTTCAGACTCGAAAGAATGTTGACTGACGAGTGCGTTTGCTCTCCGAGCTTGCCGTCGCAGTTGAAACGCTTAAACGCGATATAGCGGCGGGGGGAGGCGTAGCTGATAGTCGAGCCTGTCTCGAAATCGTACAGAGTGCGACCCTCGACGTCCGTATAGGTCATGATATCGGATGCGTGCATATGTCCCGTAAGAGCATAACGAATTCCCATATCGAGGAAACGCTTCGCCGTGTATTCCCAGTTGTAGAGAGTGAAGTCTTTCAGAATATCGTCTTCCTGCTCGAAGTGGGGAAGCACGTTATGGTGGAAGGTCGAAATCATCGTCTCTTCGCCGAGCGTAGTCTTGTCGCCCGTCTGGGTCGAGGCGTACGCTTCAATCCATTCGAGGCAGTCCTCGGTGATTCTTCCGCCGGTTATATGCGTATATTTGGTCAGCCTGTAAACCTTGTTGTTTGCGTTTGCAAACGCCACGGAGGAGCTTACGGGGTGCTTTGTATCTATAATGCCGTTTGTCTCGACGACAAGCTGGGGCTTATTGGAGAGAGCGTTATATTCGGCTTTGCTTATGCGCGAGGGCGCGCCCGTTTCGGACAGCTCGCGGTCGGAAGAGTCTATCGCTATAAAGGAGTAGCCCTTGTTTGCGGAATCGGTAAGCTCCGCAATATATGTAAGCTGTCCCAGACCGTCGCCGAGATTGTAGTAGCACGCCATCTTCTCAGCCGAAGTCGCCGCGCTTTCTACTGCCGCAAGATCGGCGGAATAATAATGGTATTTGATATTCGTCGCGTTGGCAGAGGTGACGTAGCCGTTCGTATAAGCGGAAGACCAGTAGTCGGCGGGGAGATAATCCGTAAGATTTACGGTGCCGTTCGCGCCGTCGAGCGTGGCGTCGGGATATCCGAGACCTGCGAATACGAGCGCAAACTGAGCGGAATTGAGAATATCGGCAACCCTGCCGGAGCCGTCTTCCTTAGAATATATTTCTCCGTTCTGGTTGTACAAATCGTGATTTCCGACGGTTGCAAACACTTGGAAGTTGCTGTAACCCGCCTTTTTTCTCATCTCGTTTTGCAGGTAGCGCAGAGTATTGGCGACGTCGATAAGAGCTACGCGTTCGCCGTTTTTGCACAGGTCGCCGGAAGTCACAAGGTATTGCGGAGCTTTTTGGTCGTCTGCGTCTTTAAGTATGCTCTTAATCGCCGCGTTGAGAGTCATTCCGCTTTCGAGCACCAGCTTTGTGTCGCCGGTCATAGCGTAATAGAAATCCGTCGCCTTGTACACGTCGGAATCAACATCCGTAGTGTAGCAGTATTCGAGCGGGAAGTAGTGGATGTCGCTCATATGTCCGACCGTTATCTCTGTTTCGAGCTGAGGCGTAGCGTCCGCCGCAAAGGTTACGCCGTCATAGACGGTAAACCCGAGGGCGAAAACGAACGTAACCGCAAGCAGCAGAGCCAGTGCGAACGAAGCACGTTTTGTTGCGTTTGTTCTCATAATTCCTCCTAGATGCACAGCATCGTTTATATATAAGTATAATTATAGAACATATGTTTAATAAATTCAATAAATGTCGCAAAAAAAATGGGCGGAATTTCATGGATATAAATCTGATATTTAAGGTTGAAATACAATGGAAAATATTTTTTTTTCGTATTTTTGCAAAATTTCTAAAATCACTTGCGCTTTTCGGATATATATGGTATTATCACCTTACTTTTCTATGCCCTCATGGTCAAGCGGTTCAAGACGTCGCCCTCTCACGGCGGAAACTAGGGTTCGATTCCCTATGGGGGTACCACTCGAAAATGCGTGCCGTATGGCACGCGTTTTCTTTTGAAAACGCTTTGCCTCTCAGCTGCATTTTCTCGTTTCTAACGCGCAAACAAATATCTGCTATCAATTCAGATTTTCGTTGTAAACTTTAACCCTGTTTCGCATATTTGTTTGCTTGTTTTGCTCGCTGCGCTCACACATTTATGCGGATATTTATTTTGATAAGGTGGAAAACAACGAGTCGCCGTTCAAGAGACCTATGGCGCACTTAACGCGCTTGCATTCTGCTTGAACGGGTGTGAGCACGACGTATCGTTATTCAAGGGACTGCACTGCGACGCGCAGGGCGCGGAGAGAGGCGATTCGAGGGCTGCTCTTTGTACAAGCGAGGGAGCGAGCTTTGTTTTTTCGCTCCCGAGCGAGTGATATAAACAGTACTCTATGGCTGTCGCCCGAGAGCGCAGGTGTCCCCCGCAAAGCGTGGGACCCGCCCGCATGGGTAGGGGGAACGCGACTGGGGGAAACCCCACGGAAGGGGGGGGTTATTTCTTTTTATAGTACTCGCCGTACACTCTTACAGACCACGTCAACCCTCAGCTTGATTCAGCTTGTTAATGTGCAAATAATTTTACACATGGGGAGGGGACCTTAGATTAAGTTCTTATATACACTGCAAATTAAAAAAATCAACAAATATACACGATACGTGTAATACACGTATCGTGTATATTTGCTTGAAATTAGAAAAATTACTACTGTTTAGTAAGGATTTTTACTCTTTTAACTTTGTATGTATTGAAAATTATTAAGCTCGTTCGTAACGTTTGACTTAAATATACGCTAGGTCTATAATATTAAAAACATAAAGACAGAGGTGTAAACGTGAAAAACCAAAACGGATATGTTGACAGCTTCAGAAGACTTATTCAGTGTCCGACGGTTACGGACAGCGGACATGAGTATTTTGAAGCGTTTCATAAAGTGCTGGACGAGGAATTCCCCAACGTGGCGGAGAAATGTGAAAAAATAGAGCTGGGCAGAGACGTTCTGCTGTATAAATGGACGGGCAAATCGAGTGAAAAGCCCGTTGTGCTCATGGCGCATCAGGACGTGGTTCCCGCGGTCGGCGGGGATTGGAAATACGAGCCGTTCAGCGCGACCGTGGAAGACGGCAGGGTGTACGGACGAGGCACAATGGATTGCAAGAATACGCTGTTTTGTACCATTCAAGCCGTAGACGAGCTGATTGAAAACGGATATGTTCCCGCTTACGACGTATATCTCTCGTACAGCGACTGCGAGGAGAATTCGGGACCCGGCGCAGAGATGGCAAGGGATTGGTTCAAAGCGCACGGAGTGAAGCCGTACATAGTAGTCGACGAGGGCGGCGCGATTATTAAAAAGCCGGCGGAGCAGGTTACAAAGGATATATGCGCTGTCGGAATTTTGGAAAAGGGCTATGCCGACGTGAAGTTTATTGCCAGAGGCAAAGGCGGACACAGCTCTCAGCCGCCAAAGAATTCTCCCATAGCCAGACTCGGCGCGCTTATTGCGTATTGCGAGAAGCTTACTCTGTTCAAGCCGAAGAAAACCGCTCCCGCAACCGCAATGGTCAAGGGATTAGGAGAGGTTCTGACCCCTGGGCTCAAATTTATAGCGAAGTGCTTCGGCGGAACGTCTGTATTTGCAAAGCTCGCGCACAAATACGGCGGCTCGTACGGTTCGGCTATGTTTGCGACGACAATGGTATTCACAATGACTGACGGAGCGACAGCGCCTAATATTATTCCGCAGGAGGCTTGGGTAAACGCAAATCTCAGGATATCCCCCAACGATACGGCGGAAAAGTGCTTCAAGAAGCTGCGCAAAATCGCAAAGAAATTCGACGTGGATATGCAGGTCGTAAAGAGCAGGGAAGCCTCTCCCATGGTAAATCTGACGAGCGACGGCTATAAAACTTTTGCCGAAGCGGTGAAAAAGACCTATCCGGACGTTGCGGTCGTGCCGTACTATATGTTCGGCGGCACGGACTGTCGTACTATGCAGGAGATTTCGGACACAGCAATACGCTGTACGCCTTGCAGGCTCACCATGGAGCAGCTGGGCGGAATGCACGCCTCCAATGAAAACGTGGATATCGAGTCGATAGGACAGACCGTCGGCTTCTTCAAAAACTTTTTGCAAATGGTGAAATAGATTACTTAATTTACATTCGGATTTTTCACGGAAGATTACAAAAGTACGAAAGGTTATTGAATCGCAAAAGATGAAGAAAACGGCACATAGTGTGCCGTTTTCGATATTCTAAAAGGATATTTCAAGAAATCTCCGTCAATCGGTTTATGCAAATCGCCGCATTTTTTTTGACGGAACTCGGAATTGTTTACTTTATATATGTTGGTACAGCAGTTACCTCGTGATTGCAACGTTTAATATCGGGAGAAGGGCGTTGAATCGTAAAATATAAAGCATTCAAATCTGCGCTTCTTATTGACAACTTATTATTATAATTTTATAATAGTGGCAACAAAAGGGTATTGCGGTTTCGTTTGTGCGGAACGCGAATAGGAGATTTTATGAACATTTGGCATGACGTAGACCCGTCTCGCATATCGCCGACCGATTTTCTTGCGGTAATCGAGATATCGAAGGGCAGCAAAAACAAATATGAGCTCGATAAAGCCACGGGCACGCTTATACTCGACAGAGTGCTCTATACGTCCACTCACTATCCCGCCAACTACGGCTTTATTCCGCTCACGTATTCGGAGGACAACGACCCGCTCGACGTGCTCGTGCTGTGCTCGGAGCCTATTGTGCCGCTTACTCTCGTCAGATGCTATCCCATAGGCGTGATGATGATGCAGGACAGCGACGAGATGGATTATAAGATTATCGCAATTCCGTACAAGGATCCTACGTGGAACACGTACAAGGAAATAGAGGAGCTGCCCCAGCATATAATGGAGGAAATGTCCCACTTCTTCCGCGTGTATAAACAGCTTGAAGGCAAGCAGACGACGGTGTTTCAGGTCAAGAGCCGCGAGCACGCGGAGCTGATTATCAAAGAGAATATCGCGGAGTACAAAAAGAAATTCCATAAATAATGGTATATTCAACGTTATAGCGACGGAGCAAATTCAAATTATGCTCCGTTGTCTGCTTAAATGAACTTTTACGGCGGCGCGGTCTCGTTTCGCGTTTGCTTGGACGAAGGAGAATATATGATATACGATTGCATTGTTATAGGGGGAGGCGTCATAGGTACGGCTGTGCTTGACAGGCTTGCGCGCTATAATATGAACGTCCTGCTCCTTGAAAAGGAGGACGACGTAGCTTCCTTTACGACGCGCGCAAACAGCGGAATCGTACACGCGGGCTACGACTGCGACCCGTGTACGGCAAAGGCGCGATTCAACGTGCGCGGCAACGAGCTTATGTGGCGCGATGCGCAGGAGCTTGACGTTCCGCATCTGAAATGCGGCTCGATAGTCGTCGCTACCGCGGAACAGAGAGATAAGCTGGAAGCTCTTGCGCAAAAAGCCGCGAAGAACGGCGTAGAGGTGAAAATCTTAGACAGAGAGCAGACGTTTGCCATAGAGCCGAACGTGGCAGACTGTATAGAGTACAGCCTATATGCGCCGTCCGCAGGCATAATTTCGCCTTATCAGCTTGCGATAGCGTATGCGGACAGGGCGATACTCAACGGCGCGAAGATAGAGCTTTGCTCTCCCGTCACGGCGATAAAGAAAACGGCAAACGGCTATTTGGCGACTACTCCGAGCGGCGAGTATGAATCCAAGATAGTTGTCAACTGCGCGGGGGCGAACGGAGCCGAGATAAACGACCTTGCGGGCGCGGAGCATTATGAGACGACCTATCGCAGGGGCGACTATTTCGTACTGGACAACTCCGAGCGCAAAAACGTACATACCGTCATCTTCCCGTTGCCGACGGCGGCGGGCAAGGGTATACTGGTCGCACCTACGGCGGACGGCAACGTCATCTACGGACCGACCGCCGTCGATACGTCGGACACGTCGGATACGGCGACAACGAGGGAGAGCCTCGACAGCATACGCGCAAACGTGCCGCTATCGTATAAGTGCGCCGCTTTCAACAAATGCATACGCGTATATGCGGGCTTGCGCACGCTCATCGGGCACGATTTCGTCATAAAGCAGTCCGATGTGCTGGAAAACTTTATTATGGCGATAGGCATTTGTTCGCCGGGGCTTTCATCCGCTCCCGCGATAGCGGAGTATATCGAGGATATTGTAACAGGCAAGCTAGATCCCGCGAAAAAGGAGAATACGATTAGCGTCATGCCTAAGCGTAAGAGACTTACCGAGCTTAGCGACGGGGAGATTGACGCGCTTATCGCAAAGGACAGCGCTTGGGGCAGAATAGTATGCCGTTGCGAGAAGGTGACGGAAGCGGAGATAGTGGAAGCGATACATTCGCCTCTCGCCGCCACGACGGTGGACGCGGTAAAGCGCAGAACGCGCGCGGGAATGGGCAGATGTCAGGGCGGCTTCTGTGGTCCCAGAGTTATGGAAATCATATCGAGAGAGCTGAATATTCCTTTGAGCGAAGTCAAAAAAGGCGGCGGCGCGTCCATCGCTAGATACAGAGTCAAGGAGGTGGAATGATGCGCAATCTGGATTTTGACGTAGTGATAATAGGCGGCGGACCCGCGGGAATGGCGGCGGCTCTGTCGGCGCGCGCAAACGGCGCGAGCGTAGTCATTCTCGAAAGGGACGTGCGCCTCGGCGGCATACTCAATCAGTGCATACATCAGGGCTTCGGACTTCACTATTTCGGAGAGGAGATGACGGGTCCCGAATACGCGGACAGATTCCGCAAGCTCGTGGAAAAAGAGGACATAACCGTTATGCTCGAAAGTATGGTGCTGTCTCTCGACGCCGATAAGCGCGTCACCGTGCTTTCGCCGACGGAGGGGCTATGCCGCATAAACGGGAAAGCGGTCGTTTTGGCGATGGGTTGCAGGGAGCGTACGGCGGGCGCGATTGCGCTTGCGGGAAGCAGACCCTCGGGTATATATACTGCGGGAATGGCGCAGAAGATTTGCAATATCGACGGTTATCTCGTCGGCAAGGAGGTCGTCATACTGGGAAGCGGCGACATCGGTCTTATTATGGCGCGCAGAATGACGACGGAGGGCGCGAAGGTTAAGCTCGTCATCGAACTCATGCCGTATTCGAGCGGACTCAAACGCAATATCGTGCAATGCCTCGACGATTATGACATTCCTATAAAGTATTCGCACACAGTCACAAGAGTGGAGGGCTCTCCCGCGCTTACGGGCTTATACTACGCGCCCGTGGACGAAAACAGAAGACCTATCCTCGAAAAGGAGGAATATATATCCTGCGATACGCTTTTGCTGTCGGTGGGACTTATTCCCGAAAACGATTTGCTGAGCGGGCTTAGCGTAGAGATGAGCGGCGTTACACAGGGCGCGGTCGTAGACGAAAACAGAATGACCTCGCTTGAAGGAGTGTTCTCCTGCGGCAACGTGCTTCACGTGCACGACCTTGTGGACAACGTGTCGAGAGAAGCGGAGATTGCAGGCAAAGCCGCCGCGGAGTACGCGAAAAACGGCGGCGCGAAAGACGCGGAATACGTATCCGTCAAGGCGACGGACGGCGTGAGATACGCGCTTCCCCAGCGCATAAGCAAGGGCGAGGGAAAGGTGAAAATATTCCTGCGCGTAGGCGACGTGTACAAGAACTGTAAGCTGATAGCCGAAAGCGGAGGAAATACACTGTTTTCAAGGAAGTTTATGGTGCTTGCCCCCGGCGAGATGGGCAGTCTCGAAATTGACAGAAGCGAGATTGAAGGCGACGTATTAGTGAGGTTGGAAAGATGAATACCATTTGTATAAAGTGCCCTATGGGCTGTCCGCTCACCGTCGAGGAGCGCGACGGCAAGATAATTGTAAACGGCAACACCTGTAAAAGAGGAGAGTTGTACGGCGCGGAAGAATATCGTGAGCCCAAGCGCGCGATAACCTCGCTCGTAAGGACAAAGAGCGGCGAGGTGGCTTCGGTCAAGACTAGCTGCGACGTGCCTAAGGACAGAATAAAGGACGTGGTGGAATTTATCGGCGGACTTACGGTCGGCGACGGAGTGCGTATAGGCGACGTAGTCGCAACCGACGTGCTCGGACTCGGCGCGGACATTGTGATAACGGGCAGACGTAACTGACGTAATTATGTCGATTGTTTCTCGCCAAAACGCGTGACATAAATTTCGACGGATACACGACGTATACCGATATAATGTTAATGGCATAAAATATGCCGTAAATTACAGAAGAAAAAGTTTATTTATGCAAAACGACATATAAAGTTTCGATTTTGCGAACATAAGAATGATTTTATGCAGATTAGAGGCAAGCGAATTTTCAATTACCGTCCGATGTGTTTAGTCGCGGGTTCGCTTGCCCTCGGCATTGTTTTGGGCGAAGCCGTCTACGGCGAAAGCATAGCTTTCATAATCGCTATGTGCTGCGTCGCCTTTTTGTTGACGGTAGCTTTTGTTTTCGTAAAGAAAGTAAGAAAATTCGCATATCTTCCGTTGGCATTGCTTATCGGTCTCATCGGCATAACCGCGTCAAGCGCAATTTACGACGCAAACATTATGAGCGGTTACTCAGGCGAATTCACCGTAAAGGTTGCGAGCGAAATCATTATAGATGGCGACAGCGCGACTTTTTATGCAAGCGACATACGCATCGACGGAAACAAGCTCAAATACGACTGCTTCGTAAATATGCCGAGCACGGTTGAAATAGATTTCAACGCGGGAGACACGGTTAAGCTCACGGGCAGACTGGTCGGCAAGGAGCACGTCAGATTTTATACCTACTATGCCTCCGACCGCGCCAATGGCATAGGTTATTACGCGACCGCCTCCGAAGTCGTAAAGCTGAGCGACGGCGACGCGACTTTTCCGCTCAGTCTTCAACTGAAAATCAAACGTATTCTTTACGAAAACACCGACGAGTACACCTCATCTATTTGTCAGGCACTTATACTCGGCGACAAAAGCGGGATGAACGGCGATTTGTACGACAATATTTCCGCAAGCGGACTTGCGCACGTCCTCGCGGTGAGCGGTCTGCATATCACGACTCTTGCCGCCGCTCTCTATTTTCTGCTGAGAAAGTTCAAGGTAAATCCAAAAATAGCCTTTGTCATAGTAACCGCGCTTACGTTTTTCTATTCGGCGCTATGTTCGTTCACCGCGTCTTCTTTGAGAGCGTTCATAATGTGCGCGGTATTTTCCTTCGCTTCCGCGTTCGGGCGCAAAAGGGACAATCTGTCCGCGCTGTCGTTTGCCGCGATACTTATATTGCTGTTCCGTCCCACTGCGATTATGGAGGTCGGATTTTTGCTGTCTTTCTTTGCGGTGCTCGGAATATTCGCATTTTACGGTCCTTTCAAAAGAACAGGTATGAAAATCGTGAATAAGGTGAGCCCGAAGCGGCGTTTCGGAAAGAGGTTGGCGGAGGTCTGCGCCGTATCGCTGTCGGCAAATCTTTTGACGCTGCCGCTTGTTGCATACTTCTTCGGTAGAGTGCCGGTTTTGTTTATACTTGCCAATTTCATTGTGCTTCCCTATATGATGGCGATGTATATTGCGCTATTGGCGCTCACCTTGCTTTCGCTGATTACGACCTTCGGCGGCTTCGTTTTCATAATGAGGTTTCTGCTTATTCCGTTCAGAGTTTACGTAGGTCTTATCGGAAATCTGTCCTTTGCGAGCGTGCCCGTGCCGTCGGGAGTCTGCGCGATCGTTTGCTTTGAAATCATAGCTTTGTTCGCTTCAAGATACGTTTTTATAAACAGAAGAGCAAAGGCGATAACGGTAATTGTGGCAACTGCGTTATCCGTGATACTTTGCGCGGTGTGCGCGCTTGCCTGAGCGCGACATTGGGGAGCAGTCCGTCGCGGATTGTTGAAATTCCGTTGTTATACGAGGAAATTTCGCAATTATATGCAATTCGGACGTTTCGTAACATATTTTACTATTAAGAAAAAAATAAAAAGATATTGCGCGCGCAAACTTAATGTGATAAAATATCTTATTGAAATATAGTAAATTTCAGCGGGGGACATTGATGGGATTTATTGAAAACTTTACATTCGGAGCACTTGAAGGCGTAGCGGCGCTGATAGTGGTGATTGCTGTGGCGCTTGCCGCCGTAGCTATTCTTGTCGTTGTCATATTGAACGGTATCAAGTCTCTCAAAGAGCATAAGGACGATTTGGAGGACAGACAGGAGGACGAGTTTTTTGCCGAATACGGCATTACGGGCGAGGAAATGCGCCTCAATCAGCAGATAGCCGATATGAAGGACAGGTTGCGCTCCAAACGCCGTCTGAAAGGCGAGCTGGATTCCGAAAAGCAAGTCGTCATCGTAAGAGAGTCTGCTCCCGAGCAAGCTCCCGCACCCGTGCCGGAGCCCGTCGTAGTTCCCGTACAGGAGACGGCGCCGGAGCCCGTCAGAGAGGAGCCTCCCGTTCAGGAAACCGTTTCCGAACCCGTACTCGAATCCGTAAAGGAGGAACCGATTTCCGAGCCTGCTCCGGAACCCGTGCCCGAGCCTATCATCGAACCCGTGTCCGAGCCTGTTGTCGAGTCGGAGCCCGTCAAAGAACTGGACCCCGCACCCGTTGTCGAGCCCGTAGCGGTTGAAGAAAAGAAGCCCGAGCCCGTCGAAGTTGCGGAAGAGCCTGCAAAGCCCAAGAAAGCGGCTAAGAAAGTTACTCCCAAGAAGAAGCCCGACGACTGGTCGAGATACGACGGAGATTACGAGGGAGTGTATTACGACCCCGAAGACGCCTGCTATTACGAGGGAGAGCCGTCGCCCGAGGTCGCGGCGAAACTTGCGGCAAAGCGCGCCGAGCTCGACGCCGCCGCAAAGAAGAACAAGAAAGAGGTTATCGTCAAAAAGGTTTCCGCACCTTTCCTGTCGCTTAAAACTCCCAAGCACGAGCGCAAAACTCCCGAAAAGGTCAAGGGCTTCGACGAAGCTATCATATACGGCAAATACGTAATAGAGCACGATAAGGACGCGGAGGGTAACGAGGAATACTATTATACGCTGTACGACCCGTCGGGCAACACTCTTTACGAGAGCAGCAATTACAGGTCCTTGGAATACTGCAAGCGCGCAATAGCCCGATTCAAGACTCACGTAATGGTCGGAGAATATTCCATAGACGCGGAAAACGGCAAATTCTTCTTCGTCATAACAAGAAAGACTTACGTTCACGCGGGAGCCCCTCAAAAGAATTACGACGAGGCGTTCAAGCTCGTGGGACAGGTCAAAAACTACGGTATGACGGATATAATAAGAGAACAGTAATAGCCATTTTTAGGATATATGACGGGAGCGCTTTTGCGCTCCCGTTTCGTTTTATATCGATTTTTGATTATATTTTTCGGAAAATTTAGGAATAATATAATATTTAGACGTATATATATTTAGTTTACTATAATGGAGTCCCGCATGGGGTCTCCGTCAAACCGCCGCGTTTGATTGTGTAAAAACGTCCCTGTTTGTGGGGGAAAATCTCGGGGTCTCCGTTTAACGTCACTGTTGAATGGGGAAAAGTAGGACAATCGATGGCTCAAGGTTTCACTCCCGAATTTATGGAGGAGTTAAAGTACAAAACCGATATTGTGGAAATCATATCGCAATACGTGCCCCTTCAAAGGAAGGGCGGGCGGTATTTTGCGTGCTGTCCCTTTCACGGCGAAAAGACTCCGTCTTTCTGCGTAAATCAGGACAGCGGCTTTTATCACTGCTTCGGATGCGGAGTTAGCGGCGACGTTATAAAATTCGTGATGGAAATGGAGTCGATGAGCTTCTTCGACGCGGTGAAGTATCTTGCCGAAAAGGCGGGGATGCAGCTTCCCGAGATCAAAATCGACCCCCATTACACAGAGAAAAAGGAACGCTCGGCGGTGCTCAAACAGCTGATGCGCGACGCGGCGAGGTATTACAGGAACAATCTTACAGACCCCGATAAGGGCAGAGAGGCGAGGGCTTATCTCGAAAACCGCGGCATAAACGAAGAGACCTCTCACCGCTACGGACTGGGACTGTCCCTCGATTACGACAGTATGGTGAGATACCTGCGCTTGAAGGGCTACGCGCTCAAAGACCTGTTGGACTGCGGTCTTATCGGCGGCGTAGACCGTCCGTCAGATTCATTTGCAAACAGGATTATAGTTCCGATTATAAATTCAATGAACGAGGTCGTGGCGTTCGGCGGAAGAGTGTATCACGGAGAGACGGACGTCGCGAAATACAAAAATTCCACAAACACCGTCCTCTTCGACAAGGGCAGGACGATATACGGCGTGAATTACGTCAAGCAGGACAAGCGCGCGGGTGAGGCGTATCAGGAACTTTTACTCGTCGAGGGCTATATGGACGTCATATCTCTCGGCGCGGCGGGTATCCGCAACGCGGTTGCGGGTATGGGCACCGCGCTCACCGAGGGACAGGCGCGGGAGCTTAAAAGGCTTGTGCCCAAGGTTTACGTCTGCTACGACGGCGACGGCGCGGGCAGGAAAGCCACCGTCAAAAACGTGGAGCCTCTCGTAAACTGCGGGCTCGACGTGCGCGTCGTATCGCTGGAAGACGGCAAGGACCCCGACGAAACAGTGCGCGAGGACGGGAAAGAGGTTTTTTTGAAGCGCATAAAAGAGGCATTGCCCGTCATCGAATACAAGCTCAAGCTATGCGCGGACGCATGCGAGCTGGGTTCGGTAGACGGCAGGGCGAAATACGTGCAGGCGGCTTTGAGGGTGCTCAGAACGATAGAGAGCCGCTCCGAGCGCGAGGTTTATCTCGAAAACGTATCCAAACTTAGCCGCGTATCCGTCGGCACCTTGCGCGACGAGCTGGATTCCTCGGCGTCTCTGAAAGCGCAGGAGGCGAAGCCGCAGATGGTTTCCGATAAATCGACAAAGGCAATGCGCGCTTCGAGGTTTGTCATAAGCAGGATTATGGACAATGCCGCGTATGCGGATTTATCCGCGCTTAATAAGGACTGGTTTGCAAGCGACGTGCACAGAGCGGTGTACGAATATGCGCTTTCCGTCCCCAAGGGCGGCTTCAACGTCGGGCAGATGTACAACTATATCGACGATGCCGAGATAAACGCCGTGCTCGACATAAATCTGGGCTTTGCAAGCAAGGCGAAGGAAGAGGAGTACTACGTCGATTGCGTGCTTACGCTTGCCAACGAGTATCTGAGCGCGAGGCTCGCAGAGCTTAAAGCGGCTTATAATTCTCTTTCCGACGCGGAGGAGAAAAAAGCTACGGTAAACGAAATCGCCGCATTGCAAAAAAAATTGAAATCAAAATCCGTTGGGGAAAAACTATAAGGCCACACAGGAGGAGTTTATGGACAGAGAGCAGCTGTTGAAGTTGGAGATAGACAGAATAGTCGCTATGGGAAGAGAAAAGGGCTCCGTCACAGAGGACGATATTATGGCGAAGCTCGAGCATCTCAACGCCACCGCCGAGGATATGGAGCTGGTGTTCAACACCTTGCGGGCGGAAAACGTCAAGGTTGAGGAGATGCATGAGGAGGAGACGATAGAGCTTGACAAGATTATCGACAGCTCCATAGACGACTCCGTCAAAATCTATCTCAAAGAGATAGGCAAGGTGCCGCTTCTTTCCGCCGAGCAGGAAATCGAGCTTGCAAAGCGTATGGAGGAAGGCGACGAGGAAGCCAAGCACATTCTGAGCGAAGCCAACCTTAGGCTCGTCGTTTCTATCGCAAAAAGGTACGTCGGGCGCGGAATGCAGTTCCTCGACCTTATACAGGAGGGCAACCTCGGGCTTATGAAGGCGGTGGAGAAGTTCGACTATAAAAAGGGCTTCAAGTTCTCGACGTACGCCACTTGGTGGATAAGGCAGGCGATAACCCGCGCGATAGCCGATCAGGCGAGGACTATACGTATCCCCGTGCATATGGTGGAAACTATAAACAAGCAGGTGCGCGCGACAAGACAGCTGCTTCAAAAGCTGGGCAGAGAGCCCTCTCCCGAGGAGATAGCGGCGCATCTGGGCTGCTCCGAGGAGCGAGTGCGCGAAATACAGAAGATAGCGCAGGACCCCGTGTCGCTTGAAACCCCGATAGGCGAGGAAGAGGACAGCCATCTCGGCGACTTTATAGAGGACAACACCGCGCTGTCGCCTAGCGACGTTGCGGAAAGCAATATGCTAAAAGAACAGCTTATTCAGGTGCTCAATACGCTCACTCCGCGCGAGGAAAAGGTGCTCAGACTGCGCTACGGTCTTGACGACAGCCATCCCAGAACGCTCGAAGAGGTCGGACGCGAATTCAACGTTACGAGAGAGCGAATCCGTCAGATAGAGGCAAAGGCTCTGCGTAAGCTCCGCCACCCCAACAGACTCAAAAAGCTGAAGGACTTCGACTAATGCCCATACGGCTTGACGAAAGGCTTGCGCGCATAGCGTCGCTTGTGGACTACGGCACCGTCGCGGACGTAGGGTGCGATCACGGCAAGCTCGGATATTATCTGATAGGCACGGACAGAGCGAGTGCGGTTATCGCGACGGATATAAGCGAGGGTAGCCTGAAAAAGGCGAGAGAGCTCGCGCGTGACAACGGCGTATCCGAAATTATGTCTACAAGGCTGGGAGACGGACTGTCTCCCGTCGCGGACAGAGAGGCGGATACGGTCGTGATTGCGGGTCTCGGCGGCGACGTCATATCCGAAATACTCGCGGGCGCGGCGGCGGATGGGAAGAGGTTTTCGCACTTCGTGCTCTCGCCAAATACTCATCCCGAAAAGGTGCGCAGGGAGCTTATAAGGCAAAAGTACAGGATTGTGTGCGACGACGCTGTGGAATGCGGCGGCAAGCGCTACACCGTGCTCAAAGCGGAAGAGGGGGAGCAGACTCTAGACGAGCTGAGGATGTTGTTCGGGGCTTTTTACGACGAAAGCGACAGCTTCGAGAAAGTAGCCGCGCAAGAGCTCGAATTTAAGAAGAATATCCTGTCACGTCATTACGACGCGGAGCTTGAAAAGAGAATAAATCTGCTCGAATCCGCGCTGAGCAACGCGCGTAAACGGAGGAATAAATGAAAATATCCGAAGTTATAGTTATGCTGGAAAAATTCGCCCCGCCGTCTCTTGCCGAGGAGTGGGACAACGTAGGGCTTATGGTCGGCGGAACAAGCGGCGAGTGCAGCGGCGTTATGCTCGCGCTCGACATCACCGACGGCGTGATAGAGCAGGCGATTGAGGAGGGATGCAATATTATCGTCACGCATCATCCCTTCATATTCCGTCCGATAAACAGAATAGACTTGGATACGGCAAAGGGCAGGCAGATTGCGGCGCTTCTGAAAAACGGTATCGCGGTCTACTCAATGCATACGAATCTGGACAAGGCGGAAAAGGGCATAAACCGCGCGCTTGCGGATTTGCTCGGAAAAAACGCGAGCCTTGACGGATGCGGAGTCGTATTCGATATAGAGCCGCAGACTCTAGGCGCATTTGCGAAGACCATGGCGCAGAGGCTTGACGACAGGAGCGTGCGAATAGTCGGAGACCCGAATGCGAAAATATCCCGCGTTTACGCCGTGAGCGGAAGCGGCGCAAGTGAGTACGGGAGAGCGAGAGAGTGCGCGGACGCATTGCTGACGGGGGATTTGAAGCACCACAATTATATCGACGCGCTCGGCGACGCATTTCCCCTTGCGGAATACTCGCACTTTTCGAGCGAAATAATTATGCAGGATATTCTTAAAGCCGCGCTTGACGGGGCGCAAATAAAAATTATAAAAGCAAAACAGAACAGTCCTTTCAGGCTGTTGGAGGAAATATGAAATTCGACAAGATTTTGAAGTATCAGAAGGTGGATCAGGAACTACTCGCGCTCGAAGCTGAGGTCGCAAAGAGCGACGTGAGACAAAAATTCGTACTTGCCAAAAAGAGTCTGGACACGGCGACGAATACGATCGGCAAACTCAAAGCCGAGGCGAACGAGCTGCTGGGCGGATATGCTTCCATGAAGGAGAGAATAGACGCTCTCAAAAGCGAATTGGACGAGTTCGACGGCATTCTCGACGACGTTCAGGACGTAGGAGAGGCGGAGCACTATCTCAAACTCGTGACAGCAATCGCGGAGAAGATAGGCGCGCTGGAAAAGGAGGCGAGCTCTGCGGCTTCCAGAATAGATCAGGTGAACGACAGCTATAAGAAGACGTGGGAGCAGGGCGTAAAGGCAAGCGAGGCGTATAACGCCGCGAAGACGGAGTACAATTCGTTTGTAGGAGAACGTCAGCCACGAGTCGTCGAGATAAAGAAAAATCTGGACGCGCTGCAAAAGGAGATTCCCGCGCCTCTTATGGAGACGTACCAGTCTTTGCGCGCTACGAAAAAAATGCCCGCGTTCGTTGAGTACGACCCCGCCCGCAAAATGTGCGGACGCTGTTATATGGAGGTTCCCAACAACGTTTGTTCAAAGCTGAGAAACGCGGGAGACTATGCGGAGTGTCCTAACTGCCGCAGAATACTGTTTGTGCCTGAAAAATGATTTTATCAGGCGCAATAAGGCGCATAAAGCGCCTTTAATGCTAGAAAGCAAAAATAAACGGCAAAGATAAAGCGAGGAAAAAATGAAATATCTCTACAACCATCCCGATATATATTCGCTCAACGTGTGCCAGAAGTACGGCTGCGGATTTCCTAAGGACGAAAAGGGCGCGGCGCGGACGCAAATACTCAACGGAGAATGGAATTTCAGATATTTCGTATCCGCTACGCTGCTCGAACTCAATCCCGATAGCTGGGACAAAATCGAAGTTCCGTCAAATTGGCAGCTTAAAGGATACGGAAAGCCCATATATTCCAACGTCAGATATCCCGCCCCTATTTCCACGGGAATGTCGCTTCCTTATATAAACCCGGAGGAGAATCCCTGCGGCGTTTATATGAGAAAATTCAATCTTGAGAAAATCGAGGACGAGATCCGCATAAACTTTTGCGCGAACAGCGGGGCGGAGCTGTACATCAACGGAAATTTCGTCGGATATAGCGAGGATTCCTTCGATTATCAGGAATACGATATAACCAAGTTCGTAAAGCAAGGCGAGAACGAAGTCAAAATCGTCGTATATCGTTATACGACGGGAAGCTATCTCGAAGATCAGGATATGTGGAGAATATCGGGACTCTTCCGCGACGTTACGCTTGTGTTTATGCCCAAGGTGCGCATATCGGATATTTATGCCCGCGCGGAGTTCAACGAGGATTTTACAAGCGCAAATCTGCTTATAGACGGGGAAGTGTTCGCGGCGGAGGATACGGACATAGACGACGCCGTTTTGAAAGCGGAGCTGACCGACGCCGAGGGAAGAGTAGTAAGCGCTTTCGAGTTCGCTATACTTGGCTTGGACGGCGGCGAGGAAAAGCCCGTAAAACTTTGCGAGAAAATAAATGCGCCGATGCTTTGGAGCTCGGAAAATCCGTATCTTTATAAACTCGGATTTACGCTTCTTGTCACCTCCGAGAACAAGACCTCGTTTGCCGATATGAGGGAGTTTGCTTTCGGTTTCAGAAAAATCGAAACGGTGCCTATGATAAACGGTAGCGAGCCGTATATCGCCCTCAACGGAAAGAAACTGAAAATCCGCGGAGTAAACCGTCACGAATTTCATCCCGATTTCGGACACGCCGTGCCGAAGGAATACACCGAGGCCGATATACTTCTGCTCAAACGCAACAACGTCAACAGTATCAGAACGTCGCACTATCCCAACAGCCGCGACTTTTACGAGCTGTGCGACAGATACGGCATAATGGTGATGAGCGAAAACAATCTCGAAACGCACGGTCTCGCCTTGCGCGTACCGCGCTCGAACAAGCGTTGGACGCAGCAGTGTTGTCATCGTATGCGCAGTATGGTGAGGACATTCCGCAATCATCCTTGTATTCTGTTTTGGTCGCTCGGCAACGAAAGCGGCAACGGAAAGGCATTTGCCGCGATGAAGAAAGCAGCGCTTGCGCTCGATACGACAAGACCTATACACTACGAGCCCGACGCATATATGCGCGTGACCGATATAATGAGCGAGATGTATTCCCCAGAAGAAAAGATGGAAAAAATCGCCGCAAACAAATCTCACGTTCACGGTTTAGGCGTGCTTTGGAATCCGTTCGGATATCTGCTTACGCCCAAGATGTACAAAAACAAGCCGTACATACAGTGCGAATACGCTCATTGTATGGGCAACAGCCTAGGCAATTTCGAAGATTACTGGAAGCATTTCCGCGCGCACGACAGGCTGTGCGGCGGATATATATGGGATTTTGCCGACCAGTCGATAAAGCGCCTTTCGCCGGACGGCACGGCGGAGTATACCTACGGCGGAGACTGGGGGGATAAACCCAACGACGGCATTTTTGCATTCAACGGCATTGTCCGCGCGGACAGAAGCCCAAATCCCGCTTTCTACGAGGTGAAGAGAGTTTATCAGCAGATACAGTTTGAAAGAGAGGGCGACGACATAGTTCTTACAAACGAGTATATGTTTACTTCGCTTTCTGAGTTCGGCGCTAAATTTGAGCTCGTCGTAAACGGCAAGGTTGAAAACAGCGTAGAGTGCGATCTGCCGGATATAGCGCCTCAATCTAAGGGAAAGATGCCTTTGGCAATAGAAATCCCCGAAGCGGACGGCGAAGCGCTGCTCAACTGCTATGCGTTCGTCAAGAAAGATTGGGACGTGTTCAAAAAGGGAGACGTGATTGCGGAGGCGCAGCTCGATTATACGGGCTATCGACCGAAGGAGTTCGCTCAGGCGAAGGGCAAGACCGTTTTCAACGAGGACAGAAAGATTTTGCTGGAAAGCGCGGGCATAGTTTGCGAGGTCAGCATAAGCAGCGGATTTATTACGTCGATAGTCAAGGACGGAGTAGAGCAACTGTCTTCTCCTCTTCGTCCCAATTTCTGGCGCGCCCGCATAGATAACGACAAATCGCCCCAGCTTCCGCAGTTCGTGCAAAGTTTGCTTGGCAAGAAATTCTTCAAGAATTGCGAATCCAGACTCGTCAAAGCCAATATGGTGGTCTCTGACAGGCGCGTGGAAATAGATTGGTCGTGCACTCCCCAGCTGTCGCTTATGAAAACCGTTTACGAAGCGGGAGAGGACGGGATAAGGATTTATATGCGAGTAAGAAACGACTGGTTCAGCCTGCCGCGCTTCGGATTCAGAATGGGAATGCTCGCAGAGGATGAAATAGAGTTTTACGGCAGAGGACCGCACGAGAACTACTGCGACAGAAAGACCTCTGCAAAGCTCGGCGTTTACAAGGGGAAAATCTCCGATTTCCAGCACGATTATCTCGTCCCGCAGGAGAACGGCAATCACTGCGACGTGCGATACGTCAAGGTAGGCGGGGAGGACGGGCTTACGTTCGAGGCTCTGTCCGCGCCCTTCGAGTTCAGCGCGCACGATTATACGATGGAGGCTCTCGAAGCCGCGACCCACGCGCACGAGCTTCAACACGGCGACGGTATCGAGTTGTTTATCGACGGAATGCAGCGCGGAGTGGGAGGAGATATTCCCGCAATAGCGTGCACAAAGAAGAGATACAAAATCGTGCCCAACAGGTCGCACGAGTTCGAGTTTATAATCAAATAATCAGTACGATGAATTATGACAACAAAAAGGCGCGAACATCGCGCCTTTTTGTTGTCATAAACTATAAATAATAAATCGTTTAGATTATCGAAATCATTCGCTTTCCGAATCGGAAGTCATATTATTATCTTCTTCTTGCGGTTCGGCAATCAGGTTGTCGGCGTCATTATCCGAAGAGCTTCCATCGCCGCCCGCCGTCTGCCTGCGCTTCATCGCGCACCAGCTTATAAAGGTGTATATGTCGTTGAACAGGAAAATAGCAAAGCAAGTCACCATCGGCAGATAAGCCGCGTCTTTGATAGTCGCCAACACCCAAAGTACAATGAGCACTATGTCGTTTGCGGCATACGCCACTGCAAACCAAGGCGAGCGTACCATCAAAAGGAAGCAGGCGAGGAAGCTCGTCGCAATGGATACGGTGCTAACCGCCAGATTGGGAGTATTCAGCGCTCTCAGTATGAAGAAGAAAGCCGTCGTAACCGCGGCGGTGAGAACGCACATAATTGCAATTTTGGATTTGGTGAGCTTTGCGACGGCGACCTGACCGCTTTTGCCGTAGGGATTTTTCAGCCAGCTGACAATAGAGAGCAGTGCAAGAGGTCCCGACATAAAAGCGTAGGTGATAAACTCGCTGTAATAGTGCAGAAAATAGGAAACTATGCTGTAAAATATCGCGAAGATGACGCCCAGAATCTGGCTTATCACGTGTCCCTTTGCGTTGAAGATAAGGCAAGTCACACCTACTGCGGCGGATACAAAGGTCAGCGCATCCTTAAAGCCCGTCACCGCAAAGGCGATAAAATTTATGACTATTGACGCCGACCATATAACATAGTCGCGCGCTTTAAGGCATTTGAATGGATTTGTAAGTCGTATATTTTTCATTCGCTTTCAAATTAAATAGGCATCCGAATGATACGTCTTCTAAGACCTAACGACGTATCGACGAATGCCGAGCATTGCGCTACCCGGTGGCAGCAGTTGTTATAGGGTTTAGAAAAATTTATCACAGTACGCGTGCAATGTCAAGCGAGGAGAAAAAATGCCGTGTAAATTTGCAATAAAGCGGCAATGCGGCGCTATTTTGGTTTGACTTTGAAGCACAGGGTGATATAATAGTGTTTGCTCCAAAAGAGCGAAAATAAATGCGTACAGCCTTTGTGAGGTTGATTGCGCGGAGGTATTTATGGAACTTACTCTAAAAGACGGCAGCAAACTGTCGCTCGCAGGCGCGATGAGCGCGTACGAAGCGGCAAAGCAGATAAGCGAGGGGCTTGCAAGAGCCGCAATCGTATGCGGCATTGACGGTCAGCTCGTATCGATGGACACCCTTATCGACAGGGATTGCAATTTCGAGGTGTTTACCTTCGACAGCGAGGAGGGCAAGCGCGTATATCGTCACACCTGTTCGCACGTGCTCGCGCAGGCGGTAAAAAACATCTATCCGACGGTTCAGCTTGCAATAGGTCCCGCCGTGGATAACGGATTTTATTACGATTTCGATTTCAAAACTCCGATTAATCAGAGCGACTTCGACAAAATCGAAGCGGAGATGAAGAGTATCATAAAAGCCAATCTGCCCATCAAGCGCATCGTGCTTTCCCGCGAAGAGGCGGAAAAGCTGATCCGCAAATCCAAGCAGATATACAAGACCGAGCTGCTTGCCGATATCCCCGAGGGAGAGGAAATATCCTTTTATCAGCAGGGCGATTTTATAGATCTTTGCAGCGGTCCGCATCTTACGTCTACGGGCAGAATTAAGGCGTTCAAGCTCACGTCGCTTACGGGCGCGTATTGGAGAGGAAGCGAAAAAAACAAGATGCTCACCCGCATATACGGCACCTGCTTCGAGAAGAAGAGCGATTTGGAGGAATATATTCAGAGGTTGGAAGAGGCAAAATCCCGCGACCACAACAAGGTCGGACGCGAGCTGGGCTTCTTTATGACGGACGAGAATATCGGTCAGGGTCTGCCCCTCATTATGCCTAAGGGCGCGAGAGTTATCCAGCTTATGCAGCGCTTCGTCGAGGACGAGGAGCAAAAGCGTGGTTATCTACTCACAAAGACGCCGATAATGACCAAAAACAATCTGTTTATCACCTCGGGACACTGGGACCACTACAAGGACAAGATGTTCTACATCGGAGACGAGGACGTCGACGACGAAATCCTGTGTCTGCGTCCTATGACCTGCCCGTTGCAGTTTACAATCTACAAAAACGGACTCAAAAGCTATCGCGACCTTCCCGTGAGATATGCCGAAACCGCAACCGAATTCCGCAAGGAAGCGAGCGGTGAAATGCACGGACTCACCAGAATACGCCAGTTTACGCTTGCCGACGGTCACATAGTATGCACCCCCGACCAGTTGGAAAAAGAATTTTTGGGATGCGTGGATCTTATCAAGTATCTGGCGGGAGTGTTTGGAATATCCGACGACATCTGGTATCGTTTCTCCCGTTGGGACCCGAAGAATGCAGATAAGTACGTCGGCAGCGTAGAGGAATGGGAGAAGGTCGAAAGCACAATGAAAACCATTCTCGACGACATAGGCATCAATTATGAAGAGGCATGGGGCGAGGCGGCGTTCTACGGACCCAAGCTCGACGTGCAGGGCAGAAACGTGCACGGAAAAGAGGATACGCTTTTCACCGTGCAGATCGACTTCTCGCTCGCAAAGCGCTTCGATATGATTTATATCGACGAAAACGGCGAAAAGGCGGTGCCCTATATCATCCACAGAAGCTCTATCGGATGCTACGAGCGCACGCTCGGAATGTTGATTGAAAAGTACAACGGCGCGTTCCCGATGTGGCTCGCTCCCGAGCAGGTGCGCGTGCTGTCTCTGACGGACAGAACGGTCGATAAGGCGAGAGAGATAAAGGACGTTCTATCTGCTGCGGGTCTGCGCGCTGAGGCGGATTTGAGGAGCGAAAAGCTGGGCAAGAAAATCCGCGAGGCTCAGCTTGAAAAAGTGCCGTACATTCTCGTTATCGGCGACAAGGAGGCGGAGCAGGGCGTCGTGTCCGTACGCCATCGCAGCGAGGGTGATCTGGGCGTTATGAGCGTGGACGCGTTTGTGGCGAAAGCTCTTGTCGAGGTTGCGACCAAGGTCATAAAATAAGCTGGTTTTCAAGCATATGAATTTATTGAGTTTGAAAAATTAAAATACTTTTGAAAAGTCCGTCAAATCAGACGGACTTTTCATTTAGAAGATAAAATCATTTATCTATTATTATAATACTTGTAGCACGAAAAATTTCAGATAATTGGTTTCGTCTGCGACGAGAAGAGACGGGTGGTCGGGCGACTGACATTTTATTTCGATATTGCGCACCGTTCTGCCGCTTTCCTTTGCGGCTTCGACGAGCATTTTTTCAAACAACGGCAGAGTCATATAGTGCGAGCAGGAGGAGGTTATAAGAAAGCCGCCGCTTTTTACGACCTTCATACCGAGGATGTTTATATCCTTGTAGCCTCTGTATGCGTCCTTGACCTCAGCCGCGCTTTTGCAAAAGGCGGGCGGGTCGAGAATAACCGTGTCAAACTGCGTTTTTTCCGCTTTATATTTGCGCAAAACCTCGAATACGTCTCCGCAAACCGTATTTACGTTGTTAAATCCGTTGAGAGCGGCGTTTTCTTTTACGCTGTCGAGCGCGGACTCTGATATATCCACGGCTGTGACGTTTTTTGCCGTAAGCGCGGCATTGAGCGAAAATCCGCCGCTGTTCGAGAAGCAGTCGAGCACCTCTCCGCGCGCGTATCTGCGTGAGGACAGGCGGTTTTCCTTTTGGTCAAGAAAATATCCCGTTTTCTGCCCGTGCTTTACGTCTACCGCCAGCTTTATTCCGTTTTCGCGGACGATTACCTTGTCGGGAACCTCGCCGTACAGAGCGCCGCACACTTTTTCGAGCCCTTCCTTTGCGCGCACTGCGGAATCGCTACGCTCGTATATGCCCTTAGGAGAGAACAATTCTCTAAGGCAGTCCGCAATCATTTGCTTACGCTTATCTATGCCGAGAGAAAGACATTGCATAACGAGTATGTCCGCATACTTATCCACAATCAGCGCGGGGATATTGTCCGCTTCCGCGAAGACTATGCGATAGCAGTCGTCGTATCCGAGTTTCACTCTTAGCGCGTTTGCCTCGGCTATGCGTTTGCGATATAATTCTCTTTCGTCCTGCTCGCAATAGTCTTCATCCCGCGCGAAGATGCGTACCAGTATTTTGGAAAGATGATTTATATAGCCTTTGCCGATAAATTTTCCGTCGAAGGACCTCACTTCGGCAAGAGAGCCGTTTTTATCCTTGCCTTCTATGCGCGAAACCTCGTTGGCGTATACCCACGAGTGTCCGCAAAGAATGCGTTTTTCCTCTCCTTTTTTAAGATATACCGTATAAGGCATTAAAATCCCTCCGATTAGAATACTTAAAATTGCGGTTTGATGATTATAAACCGTCTGCACTCACCGAAATACATTCTATCAAAAATAAAAAGACTTAGCAAGGCGGGAGAATATTATTTTCAATCTTGACGAAAATCCAAGGCGGGTGGATAATATTATAAAAGGCGGACAATCGGTGTCCGCGTATAAGGAGGGGATTATGAATACGGTGGTCACGATATCCAGACAGTTCGGAAGTGGCGGAAGACTTATAGGAAAGCTGCTGGCTGAGAGGCTGGGCGTACCTTTTTATGACAAGGAGATTATAGAAAAAGCGGCGCAGAACTGCGGCTTCGCCGAGGGCTTTATAAAGGATAACGAGCAGAAGCGCAAGGGTTTTGCGTCATATACAATGCCTGTCTCCGTTTTGGGAACAGGTGCGTTTGCAAACTTCGACAATTTTGAGGCAAGGATTTATGCCGCCGAAGCGGAAGCGATAGAGACGTTTGCAAACGGCGGCGCGTGCGTAATCGTAGGACGTTGCGCGGATTACGTTTTGCGAAACAGGCGCAAGTGCATGAACGTATTCGTTTTTGCGGATACGGACAGCCGAGTGAAGCGCGTCATAGAAGTTTATAAGGACGCGCCCGATGAGCGCAAGGCGCAGAAGCTCGTGCGCGATACCGATAAACTGCGCGCGAGGCATTATCGCTACTATACGGATTCGGAATGGGGAAGCGCATCGAACTATCACCTTTGTATAGATAGCGCTCTGTTCGGCATAGATAATTGTGTGGAGATGCTGGCTTCGGCGTATAAAGCGTACGACGGCAGGACGGATCTGTGATTGCAGACGTAGCTTACAAGCGCGTGCGAACGGATAATAAATGCGCTAAATAAACGCGGATAAACGAAAATCCGTCTCATGAAAGAGACGGATTTTTTGATTTTCCAAATCAACAGTTTCGTTTTCTCAAATCAGTCGCCCGATTTCTGTACCGAAGACGCTTTGCTTTCCGACGACGGCTGTTGCGCCGAAGTTGTCCGATTTGTTTCGACGATATTCTTGGCGATTATGATTATGCCCGACACAATGGATATAGCGCCGATAACGATAAATATCACGTCTATCATCTGCCATTTCGCAACCACGAGTATTATGCCTATCGCAAGTATAAGCAACGGATAGAGCAACGCCATAATTATGTCGCCGAACTTGGCGCGTTTCAGCTTGGGAGCGGTTGTCGCAATCTGATATATCGAGTAGGCGATAAAAACTATTCCCAGAAGCAACAGGGTTATATCTACAATCAGCCAGCCGCATATTATTATAACCGCGCCGACCGCAAGCTCTATGCCGCCCATCGTCCAGTTTTTGCCGACCATATTCAAAACGCCGAGTATGATAAGCACCACGCCTACGATTGTAAGCAATATGCTTATAAAGCCCGCTCTCAAAGCGCAGAAAAGTATGCCTATGACAATCAGCGCTATGCCAACTGTCAAAGGCGAGTTGAGAATTTTTGATAAACCGTTTTCGGAATTGCCCATTTTGCCTCTCTTTCTTTATGCCGTAAATCCGTCTGATTGCGACATAATTATAATATTATGTTTTATTTAGTATAATGTCACAAACGCACGCATACGTCCGCGGGAATACTATTTTTCGACGCGTATTTCGAGCGCGGAGTTTTTCGCGTCCACCACAATGGTAGAGCCCTGATGCAGGTTTCCGCCGAGTATGACGCGCGCCACCTGAGTTTCTATATGGCTCTCGATATATCTTTTCAGCGGTCTCGCGCCGAACGTCACGTCGTAGCCTCCTTCTATTATTGCCTCTTTGGCATCGTTTGTAACCATCAATTTCAATTCCTGTCTTGCGAGTCTGCTTCCGAGCTTTTCAAGCATAAGGTCTATTATATTGGATATCTCCGAATGCGTCAGGGGAGCGAACAGCACCGTGTCGTCGAGACGGTTCAGAAATTCGGGACGGAAGGTGGACTTCAAAAGCGCGTCGATTTCGGATTTTGCGCTTTCGGAGATAGCACCGTCCGCGTTTATATTATCCAAAATCAGATTGCTTCCAAGGTTTGACGTCATAATGATTATGGTGTTTTTGAAGTTGACGGTTCTGCCTTGGCTGTCCGTAATCCTGCCGTCGTCGAGCACCTGCAACAGCACGTTGAATACGTCGGGGTGCGCCTTTTCTATCTCGTCGAAGAGGACGACGGAATACGGCTTTCTGCGCACGGCTTCCGTAAGCTGTCCGCCCTCGTCGTATCCGACGTATCCGGGAGGCGCGCCTATAAGCCTCGATACGCTGAATTTTTCCATATATTCCGTCATATCGATACGGACGATATTCCTCTCGTCGTCAAACAGATATGCCGCAAGCGTCTTGGCAAGCTCGGTTTTGCCAACGCCCGTGGGACCGAGGAACATAAATGAGCCGATAGGACGGTTCTCGTCGGATATGCCCGCGCGCGAGCGGAGTATGGCTTCGGTGACGGATTTCACCGCCTCGTCCTGTCCTATTACGCGCTTGTGGAGCTCGTCGCCGAGGCGCAACAGCTTTTCTTTCTCGCTCGACATAAGTTTTGTCACGGGGATGCCCGTCCATTTCGCTACGATTTTTGCGATTTCGTCGTCGGTGACCTCGTCGCGAAGCAACTGCGCACTGCCGCCCTCGGCGTTCTTTTCTTCCGCCTTACGCAGTTTTTCGAGAAGCGCGGGCAGAGTGCCGTATTGAAGCTCTGCGGCTTTGCCGTAATCGCTCTTGCGCTTGGCTTCCTCGATTTCGGAGTTCACGCGGTCTATCTCGGCTTTTGTGTCCTGAACGGAGGAAATCTCCTTTTTCTCGTTTTCCCATTGCGCCTTCATCGCGTTGAATTTGTCGTTTAGCTCGGCAAGCTCCGCCTTTACATTATCCCGCCTTTCGAGAGACAGAGTATCCGTCTCCTTTGCGAGCGCGGTCTCCTCGATTTCGAGTTGCATTATTTTGCGGCTGATTTCGTCCATCTCGGTGGGCATACTGTCTATTTCCGTACGGATGAGCGCGCACGCCTCGTCTACGAGGTCAATGGCTTTGTCGGGCAGAAATCTGTCCGTTATATATCTGTCCGAAAGCGTTGCGGCGCAGACGAGCGCGCGGTCGTGTATGCGCACGCCGTGGAAAATTTCATAGCGCTCTTTAAGTCCGCGCAGTATCGCTATCGTGTCTTCGACGGTGGGTTCATCCACCTGTACGGGCTGGAATCTGCGTTCGAGCGCGGCGTCCTTTTCGATATACTTCCTGTATTCGTCAAGCGTAGTCGCGCCTATGCAGTGCAGCTCGCCTCTTGCGAGCATGGGCTTTAACAGGTTGCCCGCGTCCATACTTCCTTCCGTCTTGCCCGCGCCGACGATAGTGTGCAGCTCGTCGATGAAGAGCAGGGTTCTGCCGTTCTGCTTCTTTATCTCGTTGAGCACGGCTTTGAGCCTTTCCTCAAACTCGCCTCTGTATTTGGCGCCCGCGATAAGCGCGCCCATATCCAGCGCAAACACGTGTTTGTCTTTGAGTCCTTCGGGAACGTCGCCGCGCACGATGCGCTGCGCAAGTCCTTCGGCGATGGCGGTTTTGCCTACGCCCGGTTCGCCTATGAGCACGGGATTGTTTTTGGTTTTTCTCGACAAAATTCTTATGACGTTTCTTATCTCGTCGTCTCTTCCGATAACCGGATCGAGCTTGCCGGCACTTGCTCTTTCCACCAGATCGTAGCCGTATTTATTCAGCACGTCGTAGGTATCTTCGGGACTGTCGTTTGTCACTTTTGAGGTTTTAACCTGCGATAATGCTTGCATAAAGTTCTTTTTCGTCAATCCTAGCTTTGCAAACGCGGCTTTTAGACCCTGAGTGGGAGAGCTTAAAATTGCTTCAAACAGATGTTCTACGCTTACGAAATCGTCGCCGTTTTTCGTCGCTAGCTTTTCCGCCGCGGAAATAATAAGCGCGGTTTCGTTTGCCATATAAACCTGCGGTGAACCCGTGCCCGTCACTGCGGGGAACGCGGATATGAGTCTGTCTGTTTCTCTTAAAAGCTGCGGGGCGTCGACGCCGCATTTTGTCAGCAGTTTGGGTATCAGTCCCTCTTCGTCGGCAAGGAGGACGTAGGTCAGGTGCTCGGGAGAAAGACTCTGATTATGTCTTTCAAGCGCCATCGTCTGCGCGCCGTTTACCGCCTCCAACGCTTTTCTTGTGAATTTTTGAGCGTCCATAATTACCTTCCTTTGCAGATATTAGCAATCTGCATTTAAGACTGCTAACAGTATATGGCAATGATTGCCAAATGTCAAGTCGTTATGAAAAATTTATGATGTTTTTTCAGCGCTTTTATACTTGGCAAAAGGCAAAAATCGTGTACGCATATATGGTAATTGTTAAAAATATTTTAATTTATATACAAATGTATAAAAACATTTGACATTTTTTTTTATAGATTGTAAATACAATAGTGCATATTTAATTTGAAAATAGGCGTAAAATCGCTATTTAAGGTGGTTATGAAAGAGAAGAATATCAAAACTCCAAGGGCAAAACAGAAGTTTCGCAAGCTGTTTTCCTGCGTAGGGGAATACAAAAAGGTATCTATACTCACCTCCGTGCTTGTAGCGGTGGAGGTGCTGTTTGAGGTGTTTATTCCCTTGATTATGGCTCAGATAGTAGACGTGGGCATAAAGGGAGAGGGACTGAGCGAATTTGTTTTCACAATTTCGCTGGGCAGTTTTTCCGTGCCCGTATTCACCATGTACGACAGGATTGCTTTTATCGTCGTGTGCGGCGCGCTCATGGTCGTAATGGCGCTCATATCCTTGCTGTGCGGCGCGCTTTCGGCGAAATTCGCGGCGACTGCGTCTACCGGCTTTTCCTGCAATCTGCGTAAAAAGTTGTTCTACAAGGTTGAGAATTTCAGCTTTGCAAACCTTGACAAATTCAACACCGCAAGCCTCGTCACAAGACTTACGACGGACGTGACCAACGTGCAGACCGCGTTTATGATGGTTATTCGCATTCTGGTGCGCGCGCCGTTTATGCTCATACTCGCAATGTGTATGTCCGTGTCAATCAGCCCGAAGCTGTCGATAATCTTCGCGGTGGTGCTTCCCGTGTTGCTTATCGGTATCGGTGTGGGCGCGATGGTCACCTTTCCGCGCTTTGAAAAGATGTTGCGCAAGTACGACGATATGAACGAATCCACGCAGGAGAACCTTATCGGCATACGCGCGGTCAAGGCGTTCGTAAGAGAGGATAACGAGGTCAAAAAGTTTAAGAAGGTCAGCGAGACGGTGCGTAAGCTGCAATTCAGTGCGGAAAAAATCATAGTTATCATTTTTCCGTTCGTGCAGATACTCGTCTATGCCTGTATAGTCTGCATACTGTATTTCGGCGGCGCCGACATTATAAATACGCAGGGCATAGGGATGTCCGTCGGCGATCTGACGGCGTTTCTGAGTTACGTTATGCAGATACTCATGTCCGTTATGATGGTGGCGATGGTGTTCATGACGATAGTTATGTCCCGCGCTTCGATGGACAGAATAGTCGAGGTTCTCGATGAAAAAATCGATATTGAGGACGCGCCCGACGCGACGGACATAATGCCCGCCGACGGAAGCATAGATTTTGACAACGTAGACTTTTCCTACAAAAAGCAGGCGGACGTGCTCAATCTTGAAAACATCGATTTACATATAAAGAGCGGCGAGACTATCGGCATTATCGGCGGCACGGGCTCTGCGAAAACCACGCTCGTTCAGCTTATTCCAAGACTGTACGATACCTTTGATGGGAGCGTTAAGGTCGGCGGAGTGGACGTAAGGGATTATAAGATTGAAAATCTTCGCGGCGCGATAGGCATGGTGTTGCAGAAGAACGTGCTGTTTTCGGGCACTATAAAGCAGAACCTGCTGTGGGGCAATCCCGACGCTACCGACGAAGAGATATATCACGCGGCGCGCGCGGCGCAGGCGCACGACTTTATTATGTCATTCCCAAGCGGCTATGAGACCGACCTCGGGCAGGGCGGCGTAAACGTATCGGGAGGACAGAAGCAGAGGCTATGTATCGCAAGAGCGTTGCTCAAACATCCCAAAATTATGATATTGGACGACTCTACGAGCGCCGTCGACACCGCGACCGACTCTGCTATAAGGGAAGGGCTTAAAAAGGAATTTTCGGATACGACGGTTATTATAATCGCCCAGCGCATTGCCTCAGTCGAGAATTCGGACAGGATAATAGTTATGAACGACGGCAAAATCGACGCGATAGGCACGCACGACGAGCTGCTCGAAAGCAATGAGATTTACCGCGACGTGTATCAGTCACAGCAAAAGGGTCAGGCGGAAGAGGAGGTGAGCGAAGATGCCTCAAACGAATAAGCATGCGAATATCAGAGTGCAAAGCCCGATGAAAACGTTCAGGCGCATTTTGAGCTATCTTAAAGGCTACAAGCTCAAACTTGCCGTTTCCTTCGCCTGTATGATTGCAAACGTGCTGTGCAATGTCGGCGGAATGTTTATGATGTCGGTCATCATCGATAAGTTTATTCTTCCGTTGACGGCGGGCGCTACGGTCACGCTCGGCTCTTTGAGCGGATTGGGCGCGCTGGGCGGCATCGTCGGCATAATGGCGGCTATATTTGCCGTAGGCGCGGGGCTTCATTACGTTTACAACTATCTTATTGTAAGCATAACCACCACCGTATTGCAGAACGTCAGAGACGAGATGTTTGAAAAGATGCAGGCTCTGCCGGTCAGATATTTCGATACGCATACCCACGGCGATATTATGAGCCTTTACACCAACGATACCGATACGCTGCGCGAGCTGCTCTCAAACGGACTGCCCACAATCGTAACCAACGTGCTTACGGTCATAGGTATGTTTGTGATGATGCTGGTGCTTTCGCCGCTGCTCACTCTTTGCAGCGTGGCTATGCTTGTGCTTATGCTGCTGATAATCAAGTTTATAGCGGGCAGAAGCGGCAAATATTTCGTCAAACAGCAGTACCGTATAGGCGCGCTCAACGGATATATCGAGGAGCATCTGGACGGACTAAAAGTCGTAAAGGTTTTCTGTCATGAGGATGCCGAAAAAGCCGAATTCGACGTTTTCAACGGCAAACTCAGAGACGCTTCAAAAAACGCGCACACCTATGCCAACGTGCTCATGCCGATTATGGGCAACCTTTCCTACGTCAGCTATGCGGTGACGGCGATTGTAGGCACGATACTCGCAATAAACGGCTTCGGAGGCATGACGTGGGGCGGTCTGGTCACGTTTATGCAGGCGTCGAGACAGTTCAGCAATCCTCTCGCGCAGATAGCGCAGCAGATGAACGGCGTGCTTATGGCGCTTGCGGGCGCGGAGCGCATATTTGAGCTGATAGACCAGAAGCCTGAGGAGGACGAGGGCTATGTTACGCTCGTCAACGCCGTCGAGGACGAAGACGGCAACCTCAGCGAGACGGAGGAATATACGGGCGTCTGGGCTTGGAAGCATTTCCATAAAGCTGACGGAACGACAACCTACGTAAAGTGGACCGGCGAGGTGGAATTTGAAGACGTGACCTTCGGCTATACTCCCGAGAAGACGGTGCTCAAAAACGTGACTCTGACGGCGTATCCGGGGCAGAAAATCGCGCTCGTAGGTTCGACAGGCGCGGGAAAGACTACCATAATCAACCTTGTCACGCGTTTTTACGATATAAACGAGGGCAAAATTCGCTATGACAACATAAACATCAACAAAATCAAAAAAGCGGATCTGAGACACTCTATGGCTATGGTTTTGCAGGATACGCATATGTTCACGGGGACGGTCAGCGACAATATCCGCTTCGGCAAGCTCGACGCAACCGACGAAGAGGTCGTGGCGGCGGCAAAGCTCGCAAACGCAGACTATTTCATAAGGCATCTGCCCAACGGCTACGATACTATGCTTACGGGCGACGGCGAAAATCTCTCGCAGGGACAGCGCCAACTTCTCGCGATAGCAAGAGCCGCGGTAGCCAATCCGCCCGTGCTTATACTCGACGAGGCGACATCATCCATAGATACCAGAACCGAGAAGCTCATCGAAAAAGGAATGGACAGCCTTATGCAGGGCAGGACGGTATTCGTCATCGCTCACCGTCTTTCCACCGTCCGCAACGCCGATATGATATGCGTGCTCGAACACGGCGAGATTATCGAGCGCGGCAATCACGACGAGCTTATAGCGAAGAAGGGAAAGTATTATCAGCTGTATACGGGCGCCTTTGAACTGGATTAAACCTCGCATCAGTTGGCGCATTGCATTGTCAACGCCCATATTCCTCGCCGTCACGTACGTCAGTACGTTAGGCGGCTCGGAATATGGGCGTTTTCGCGCCCTGCATCTAATGAACACTCATTCAAGAGACTGCACCGGCGCGTGCAGGGCGCGCGCCAAACCGCAAAGCCTCGGAACACATGAGGAGGGTGGGAAACTCAAAATTGGCGTAACGGACATATCATATAAGAAATATTTAACTTTACTATTCTTACTTATTTAGGCTATAATCGTCATATGGTAGATTTCAAGGAGAAATTAAAGGACGTGCCCACAACCCCCGGCGTATACATGATGCTCGACGCGCAGGGGGAGATTATTTATGTTGGAAAAGCCAAAAATCTCAAAAACCGACTGAAATCCTATTTTTTCAATCTCTCCAACCGTACGGCAAAGGTTATGGCGATGCTCGAACACGTGGACGATTTCAGATATATCATCTGCGCGAGCGAGGTTGACGCTCTCGTGACCGAAAACAACCTTATCAAAAAGCACACTCCCAGATATAATATTCTGCTCAAAGACGACAAGTCCTATCCATTTTTGCGCATCGATATGAGACAGCCCTTTCCTCGTATCGAGGTGGTAAGGAAGCTGAAAAACGACGGGGCGAAGTATTTCGGACCTTATATGCAGTCCGTCAACGTGCGCGATATAACCGACCTTATACACACGGCGTTCTGCGTGCGCGACTGCGGCAGGGATTTGAGCAAACCGTCCAGACCCTGCCTCAATAAGCATCTGGGCAGATGTCTTGCGCCTTGTTCGGGCGAGGTTTCGAGCGAGGAGTACAGGCAGGAGGTGCAAAAGGTCGCGGACTTCCTGCGCGGTAACGACAGAGAGGTGGAAAGAGTTCTCAATGAGAAGATGATGAAATTTGCGGCGGAGGAAAATTTCGAGGTCGCGCTGAACTATCGCAATAAGCTGCGCGTGCTTGAAAAAATCGTAAGAAAGCAGGTCAGCGCGCTGCCCAAGGAATTTAATCTGGATATTTTCGCGTTCGAGTCCAACGGCATAATTTCCGCAATAAATATGCTCGTCGTGCGCGGCGGAAAGCTGGTAGGCGGAGAAAATTTCACGTCGACCGCCGCGGACGAGGATCTGGCGTCCTACGTATATCAGTATTACGTCAACAACGCGCCTCTCTGCGACGAGATTGTGACGGACGGAGTAGAGGATATGATAAGCCTCGAAAACGCGGTCAATAACCTTTGTCCGCACACCGTGCGCGTCGTGGAGCCGAAACAGGGCGTGCGCAAACAGCTTCTCGAGCTCGCCCATTCCAACGCCTACGACGCTATGGTCAAGTACGGCACGCAGGACGAGCGCAAGGAGCTTCGTACAACGGGCGCGGTGAGACAGCTCGCCGAGCTTCTGGGGCTGAAAACCCTGCCGAACAGGATAGAGGGCTACGACATATCACATATCTCGGGCACGGATAAGGTCGCGAGCATGGTGGTGTTCGAGGGCGGACAGCCGAAGAAGGCGCACTATCGCAAATTCAAAATAAAAACCGTAGAGGGCAACAACGATTTCGCGTGTATGCGAGAGGTGCTCACAAGACGTCTGCTCAAACTGGACGATGAGGACGAGAGCTTTTCGAGCGTTCCCGACCTGTTGCTCATAGACGGCGGAAAGGGACAGCTTGCATACGCAAAAGAGGCGCAGGCGGCGACGGGCAAACAGGACATAGAGATAATCTCGCTTGCCAAGAGAGAGGAGGAGGTATTCCTCGGCAGCGACCCGACCTCTCCCGTTATTCTGCCCAAGGACAGCGTAGCTTTACAGCTATTGCAAAGGGTGAGGGACGAATCGCACAGATTTGCAATAACCTTCCATAGGTCGCTGAGAAGCAAGCACCTTAGCGAGAGCGTGCTAAGGAACATAAAGGGAGTTGGAGACAAAACCGCCAACGCGCTTATAAAGCGTTTCGGCTCAGTCGAGGATATAAAGCATAAGACGGCGGAGGAGCTCGCCGAATTGGACGGCATATCCCACAGCAAGGCGGAGTATATTCTCGAACAGCTTGCCGCGCTTACCGCAAAAAACAATGCCCCGAGCGACTTGTAATAGAAAAAGTTTTATAGTATAATATACAACGCTTTGCATTCGGCATAGAATGATTCTATGTCTGAAACGCAAAAGGAAATCGGCAGTATTATAGTAATATGCGACCGTGCGCAGGCGGAGTGCGCAACTCCGTATACGCTCAATAGCGCTTGCGAGCTCACCACGTTCAAGGGCGGCGGCAAGGCGTGCGTATTTACTCCTCGCACCGAAAGCGAGTTGACGCGGCTATACAGGCATTTTTTGCGCTATGGCGTTTGCCCGTTTATACTCGGCGGCGGCTCCGACGTCATACTTGCCGACGGACTTTGCGCTTCTCCCGTTATTTCCACCAAGGGACTTGACGGGATAGAAATTCACGGGAATAAGGTCATAGCGGGAAGCGGCGCGAGGATAAGCGACGTTATAACGAATATGAGAGAGCACTCGCTCGGAGGTCTTGAATTTATGACGGGCGTGCCTGCCACCGTTGGCGGCATTGTGCATATGAACGCGGGCGCGTTCGGCGCGCAAACGGCGGATTACGTGCACAAAATACGCGTGTTAAACAGTGATTATGTAAATTGCGCTTATATCGGCGATATAAATTCAAACCATTCGCGCGGCGACATAATTTCCGGCGGAGATGTGGAAAATTTATGCGCCATAGCGGAATTCGACGTAGGCGAATGCGGCTTCGGGTACAGAAAGGGCGCGGGGGGAGTGATACTAGGCGCGGTGTTCGAGGGAAAGAGTGTTTCGGCACAGGAATCGCGAAAAACGGCTTCCGAATATCTCGGACTAAGACTTGCAAAGCAACCGAGACAGCCGTCCTGCGGAAGCGTTTTCAAAAACGGTGAGATTCCGAGCGGAAAACTTATAGACGGGTGCGGACTGCGCGGAACACGAGTAGGCGGCGCGATGATATCTGAGCTTCACGGCAATTTTATAGTCAACGTCGGCGGAGCGACAGCAAAGGATTTTATGACGCTCGTAGGACTTTGCGAAATAGAGGTATTTGCAAAATACGGCGTAAGGATACAAAGGGAATTTGTTTACGTAAAGTAATTGCAGACGGAAATGCCGTCACGCAAACGCGCCGAGTGCATAATAAGCTATGCCAATTTGAAACGGAGAGAAAAATTGAGGATTTCGGGCGACTATCATCTGCATACATTTTCGAGCGACGGAAGAGCTACAATCTCCCGTCATCTTGCCGCCGCAAAAAAGCTCGGGCTTTCGCAGATTGCGATTACCGACCATTCATTTCAAACTCTTTTATGTCATCTGACCGATAAAAAATTTGCGGCGCAGAGGGAGCTTATTGCCGACCTTAAAAACTGCAACGTCGATATACTTCACGGCGTTGAGGGCAATATCGTAGGGCACAGGCTTGACGTACCGCATTCCGTCATAAAAAAATGCGACGTGCTCATCGCGGGCTTCCATAGATATATTCTTCCGAAATTCGCGGGCGAGGATATGCAATGGGTGCGTACAAACGGCTTCGGAAGTCGGGCAAAAAAGGAGAAACTGATTTGTCAGAACACCGAAGCGTATCTGTTCGTTATGGAAAACTATCCCGTCGACGTAATCGCGCACCTCGGTCATCTTGCGCCCGTAGATTTCGAATCGGTTTGTAACGGTGCGGCAAAGCACGGAGTTTATATCGAGCTTAACGAAAAGCATATCGACGTTCTGGGTCAGGGAATAAATGCGGTTTTGAAATCGGACGTAAAGCTGATTTTGGGAAGCGACGCGCACAGTGCGAAGCGTACGGGTAAATTCAACAGGGTTGAAGCGTTTGCAAAGGAGTGCGGAATTCCCGTCGAAAGAATATACGGCACGGACGGAAGACCGCCCGTCTTCAAGGATAAAAGGGATTGGACTTATGGGCGCGACGTTTAAGGAAAACAGCAAAAGGGAATTGCTTGCGGCTTTGCCGAGCGGCGAGTGCTGTAAGGCGGCGTTTTTGTCCGCGCTGTTCAAGGTGAGCGGAACGCTTGAAGGAACGGGACGTCGGCAGACCTTAAATTTGCGGCTTGATACGTACGAGGCGGCGCGTAAAATCTCGGATATGCTTCAAAGCATATATCCCGTTGAATGTCCGATAACCGCGCCCGACTCGGAGCGCGGCGGCTTCGATAAGGAAAAAAGAACGTACAAGGTGACGATTCCGCAGGGCTTTGCAAAGCAGGCGCTTATAGACTTCGAGCTTATGAGCGTAAACGGCGAGGGACTGATGAATTTCACGCGCGGACTGCCTCAACAGCTTCTGACAAAGCAGTGCTGCATGAAAGCGTACTTTCAGGGCTTATACCTCGGTTGCGGCGGAGCGTACGCTCCCGTAGCGGGGGAGGAAAAAAAGCAGGGCTATCACTTCGAGTTGCAGCTCTATGACGAGGAGTTTGCGGACGGAGTTATGGAGCTGCTCAGCGATTTGCGCATAAAAACCCGAATGAGCGACAGAAACGGCGGCAAACTCATATACGTCAAGGATAAGGACGAAATAGTGAGCATTCTTTGCATTCTAGGGCTCGGCGACAGCGCAAAACGGCTTCAAACCGTAATCGACGAGCGCGAGACGGCAAACGAGCTGAACAGGGCGATTATATGCGAAACGGCGAATATGGACAAGACTTTCGCCGCGTCCACGAGGCTTGTCATAGCCATCGCGAAGCTAAAAACACGAGATGAATTTGAAAAACTTTCGCTGTCGCTGCGCGACACGGCGGAGGCGCGGGCGCAGTATCCCGAAGCCTCTATGCAGGAGCTTGCCGATATGCTGGGCGTGACCAAGAGCTGTCTGCATCACAGACTCAAAAAAATCGAAGCACTGGCTTACTGCGACGAATAGGGCATTCGCTTGCGTAACCTAAAATAAAGAAAAACAGAATTACAATCTGCGAAAACGGGCGAAGCCCGAGAGGAGATATATGACAGATTTCGTTCACCTGCATCTGCACACGGAATATAGCCTGCTCGACGGAGCGGTGCGGATTATTCAGCCCGTGTCCGACCCCGACAATCCCAACAAAACCAAGAAAACCCATCCGCTCAGCGACGCGCTGAAAAGAATGGGAATGGACGCCGTCGCGATAACCGATCACGGCAATATGTACGGCGTGCATTCCTTTGTATCCACGCTGCGCGGCGACGGAATAAAGCCTATTATAGGCGAGGAGTTTTACGTCGCGGAGGATATGTACGTAAAGACGACGGAGGTGATCAAGCAACGCTATCACCTTATACTTCTCGCAAAAAATCAAAAGGGCTACGAAAATCTTATGAAACTGTCCTCGATGGCGTTTGTGGACGGGTTTTATATGAAACCGCGCGTAGACCTCGAACATATTGCGCAGTACAGCGATGGGCTTATTTGCCTTTCCGCCTGCCTTGCGGGAAAAATCCCGAGACTCATACTAGCGGGCAAGTACGAGGAGGCGAAGCAGTACGCGATACGTATGCGCGATATGTTCGCAGAGGGCGATTTCTATATAGAGATACAGGACCACGGTCTGGAAGAGGACAAAATCGTCAACAACAGACTCGTGCAGATTGCAAGGGAGATAGGAGTAAAAATAGTCGCGACCAACGACGTGCACTATCTCAACCGCGACGACGCCGAAATGCAGGACACGATGATGTGCATAACCCTCGGTTGCAGGAAGTCCGACGACAAGCAGAATTCGCCGAGGTTTCAGAATGACGAATTCTACCTCAAATCCGGCGACGAGATGGCGCGGTTGTTCGACTGGTGTCCCGAGTCTATTTCTACAACGCGCGAGATAGCCGACAAGATAGAGGACTTTTTCGTGCTCAAACGTCCGCCCGTCATTCCCAAATACACAAACGAGGAAATGGGTGACAGAGACGAGCAGCAGTATCTTCACGACCTCGCATGGGAGGGGCTGGGCAGAAGATACGCGGAGATCACTCCCGATATGGAGGCAAGGCTCAATCACGAGTTGAAAGTCATACACGATTGCGGCTACGACGGATACTTCCTTATTGTATGGGACTACGTAAATGCGGCGAAGAAAATGGGCATTCCCGTCGGTCCGGGGCGAGGGAGCGGATGCGGAAGCATAGTGGCGTATACGATAGGAATAACGGATATAGACCCCCTCAAATATCAGCTGCTCTTTGAAAGATTCCTTTCCGCAGAGCGCGTAAGCATGCCCGACTTCGACGTGGACTTCTGTTTTGTAAGAAGGGGCGAGGTCATAGACTACTGTATAGAGAAATACGGCAAGGACTGCGTGACGCAGATTATCGCATATTCCACAATGAGCGCGAAGGCGGTCGTCAAGGACGTCGCGAGGGTTATGGACATTCCGTATGCCGACGCCGCGGCGTGGGTCAAAGAGATTCCGACGGGAAAAGCTTTCCTGCCGCAGGTGCTCACCCCCGGAAGCGACTGTTACAGCGCGGAATTTAAGAAGCTGTACGAGACCAATTTGAGCGCAAAAGAGGTCATCGACCTCGCTATGAAGCTGGAAGGTATGCCGAGGCAGACCTCGATGCACGCCGCGGGCGTGGTTATCTGCCGCGACCCCGTAGAGAACTATTGCGCGTTGTCTAGAAACGGCCCCGTCATAACCACGCAGTTCGACAAGAACATAATAGAGGACGTGGGACTGCTCAAAATGGACTTTTTGGGGCTAAAAACGCTGACGGACATAGACGAGGCGATTAAGCTCATAAAGCAGGACAAGGGCGTGGAGCTGGATTTCGATAAGCTCGGCTACGAGGACCCCAAGATTTACGAATTGATTTCGTCGGGCGACTGTGAAGCGGTCTTTCAGTTGGAATCGGGCGGAATGAAACGCTTTATGGCGAGGCTTCAACCGGACTGCCTCGAAGACGTTATAGCGGGAATTTCGCTGTACCGTCCGGGTCCTATGCAGTTCGTAGACGACTTCATCGAGGGCAAAAAGCACCCCGAGGACGTGAAATACGCACATCCTATACTAAAAGAAGTGCTTGAAAATACTTACGGCTGTATCGTGTATCAGGAGCAGGTTATGCAAATCGCGCAGAAGATGGCGGGCTTCTCGTTCGGAGGCGCGGATATTATGCGCCGCGCTATGTCCAAGAAAAAGGCGGACGTTCTCGAACAGATGAGAAACGTTTTTCTGCACGGCGGCGTGCTTAAAGGCGACGCGACCCAAAAGAACAATATCGGCGCGATTGCAAACGGCGTGGACGAGGAGGTTGCAAATCACCTGTTCGACCAAATTATGAAATTTGCCGAATACGCCTTCAACAAGTCGCACGCGGCGGCGTACACGTTCCTGACGTATCAGACTGCGTATCTCAAATGCTATTATCCGACGCATTTCATCGTCGCCGTCGTCAACAATCGCATAACCAACGCGGACGAGTTGAAGCACTATATGAACTACCTCAAACGTACGGGGGTCAAGGTGCTGTCTCCCGATATAAACCGTTCGCGCAAACTGTTTTCCATTGAGGGCGAAAACGTGCGTTACGGCTTGCACGGCATAAAGAACGTCGGCGAGCAGGCGGTGGAATATATACTTGCCGAGCGCGACGCGCGCGGTCCCTTCAAGGATTTGCGCGATTTGCTCGAAAGGTGCTCCGAGCAGCTCAACAAGCGTATGCTCGAAAGTCTGATAAAGGGCGGCGCGCTCGACTGCTTCGGCAAAACGCGTTCTACGCTTATGGCTTCCTACGAGCGCATTATGGACGACGTGGTGCGCTCCAAAAAGAGCAGAATGTCCGATCAGATGTCCCTTTTCGACGATATTTTCGAGGAAGCCGTCTCTTATAAGGACGTCTACGACGAGTTAGAGGAGTACCCCAAGCTGCAACGACTTTCGCTTGAAAAAGAGGTGCTCGGAATGTATATTTCGGGACATCCGCTCGACGATTACAGCGAGGTCAAGGGCGAATTCAATTTCGATACAGGAATGCTGTATATCGAACAGCCCGACGATGAAGGCAATATTACAATGCAGGTGGACGAATCGCTTTCGGGCAAGGCTGTAAAGTTCGGATGTATCGTGTCGTCCTACGAAATCAAGACTACCAAGCAGCAACAGAAATTCGCAGTAGGGCGCTTGGAGGACAGAACGGGCTCGATAGCTTTTTCTATGTACGCGCGCGCGTTTGAGAAATTCGGCGCGGCAATCGGCGCGGACGCGCCCGTAAAGGTGTCCGGCAAGATTGACCTGCGCGACGAGAGCGAGCCGAAAATCAATATAGATACGGTCGAGCTGTGGCAGAACGACGGCGCGGCAAAGCTGAGCCGCAACGCCAAGCAGTACAATCCTAGCGGCGGCGTGCTTTACGTGCTTATCAACAGCGCGGCGGAAAAGGATACCGTGGCGGACGTGCTGGCTCTTTACGAGGGCAATACCCCCTGCCATGCGCAGATAACCTACGAAGGGAAACCAAAACTCAAAGAATATGCGCAACGTGTGCGCGTATGCGAAGAGTTGCTCGCGAGGCTTAGCGATTTGCTGGGGGACGATCGCGTCAGATACGTGAGTAAAAAATGACAAACATCGCGCGTACGCTTGATTACTTCGCGCGCTAAGTGCTAAAATATCAGACGTAAAATCCTTGAGAGGAGAAAATCTATGGCAAAGAAATTATGCAATAAAAAACTCGCCGTGCTCACCAGCGGCGGCGACGCTTCGGGAATGAACGCCTGCATACGTACCGTAGTGCGTTACGGGCTGAACCTCGGTTTTGAAATGTACGGCATCAAACACGGATATAAGGGAATGGTCAACGACGAAATATTCCCTATGGATTACAGCTCCGTTTCCAACAGCGTGCACGCGGGCGGAACTATACTGCGCTCGGCGCGCTGCCTCGAATTTAAGGAAAAGGACGTGATGCTCCGCGCGGCGGACAATCTGATAAAACGCGGGATAGACAATCTTATCGTAATAGGCGGCGACGGCTCCTTCCGCGGCGTGGAGGATTTGCACGAGAACAGCGAGCTCAACGTTATCGGAATCCCCGGCACTATAGACAACGATATGGGATACACCGACTCCACAATCGGATACGATACGGCTTGTAATACGGTTATCGACGCTATATTGAAGCTCAGAGATACGATAACCTCACACGACCGCATTATGGTGCTCGAAGTCATGGGAAGAATGAGCGGCAATATCGCACTCAATTCCGCGGTTGCGGGCGGCGCGGAATATGTTATCGTCCCCGAGGCTCCCGCCGACGTGGACGATATCGCCCAGAGTGTAAAACGCGGCTTCGACAAGGGCAAAACCTCAACCATAATACTTCTCGCCGAGGGTAAAAACGAACTTAAAGACGAGCTTGTGAAGAAAGTGGCGGAGGCTACCAACCGCAGAGTAAACCATATGGCGCTCGGATATATGCAGCGCGGCGGTATTCCTACCATGGCGGACCGCGTGCTCGCCGCGCGCATGGCGCAAAGAGCAGTCGACCTTATCGAGTGCGGACAGTCCGGCAGAGTCGTCGGCGTTCGCGGCGGCGATATCTACGATACCACCGTGCTCGAAGCTCTGAAAATCCCCAAGGAGTTTGATGAGCAGCTTTATAATCTTGCTATCACCATCAGCAAGTAAAACCTCGCTATTTGGCGCATTGCATTGTCAACGCCCATATTCCTCGCCGTCACGTACGTC
>CANDBF010000003.1 GCA_947382865.1 uncultured Clostridia bacterium | reverse complement strand
GAACGCTTTCTGCTTATACTATACGTTGCTCACGGGAGGGGAACTCGGCGCTCGCCTATTGGCATATTACTCTATCTATGTCACTCGGTCGCAAACGAAAATAAATAAAGCTCGTTTGCTCCCTTGTACTGCGAAGCTCGGCTCGGCACTCACGGGGCGTTCGCCCTGCGAACGCCGGCAGTATCTTGAACGGCGACTCGTCGTGTTCACACCTTACAAACCAAAATCTGTAAAAACCGTGATATTGGGATGCAGTGCGCGAAAACGCCCATATTCCGAGCCGCCTAACGTACTGACGTACGTGACGGCGAGGAATATGGGCGTTGACAATGCAATGCGCCAAATAGCGCGGTTTTTACTCGACGCGCAAAGCGTCCACAACATTCTTCCTCGACGCCCCAATCGCGGGCAGTATACCCGACACGATTGTAAGCAAAAGGCTGAGCACGACGAGAATAAAAGCGTGGAGCGGATGGAAGTGCAACAAGCTCTGCACGCCCGACACGGCGCCGATAACCGCGCTGATTATGGGACACAGTATGTAGGTGAGCACAATTCCGATAAGTCCGCCAGCAAGACCTATAAGCGAGGTTTCGGCGATGAATACGTTTCTTATATCGCGCTTTCTCGCTCCAATGCTGCGCAGAATACCTATTTCCCTCGTACGTTCGATAACGGAGTTTGACGTAATCACTCCTATCATAACCGTAGACACTACGAGCGATATGGAAGCCACCGCAATCAGCATTATTGACACGAGGTCGATAATCATATTCAGATTGTATATGAACATCTCCGACACGTCGAAGTAGCCTACGTTTCCGTTATACCGGGTATTCCAATCCGCGATATATTTGCCGGAATTGATTTTTTGGTCGTACGTAAGCGGATAAACGTTGATATAAACGGGCGCCTTTGTCACTCCGAGCCTCTTAATAAAATTCGACCAGCCGAGAGTCTTGCTCGTTACGCCGATTATAGAGGAGCCCGACGCGAAATTATCGTCCTTTTTCTGAAATCCGCCGAACGCCGTCCTGTACTGGTTGGGCTCGCCGCCTGCCGCCGCCACGTCTTGGGCAATAAGCTCTCTTTGGAACTTGGCGATTTCGCTGTCGTACGAATTGTCCACAACGAACCTCGCAAGCTCGGGAGTATAGCAAATCGCGCTCGATACGTAGCCCGCCGTCACTCCCTGTTTGGGACGGATTACGCCGACGATTTCAAGCTCTATCGCTTTTTCAGAATTGTAAAGCGGTTCGAGTACGGACTTATTGCTCTTGCCGGGTTCGGTATACCAGCCTGTGCTTTCATCCAACGAATAATAATCGTCGTTAAGCAGAAGTTTCAGCTTTTTGCCTATAAAGAAATCCGTCGTAAGCTCGGAAATCTCTTTATATTCGCCGTTCTCTTCGACTATCATATTTATGCCGAACGTCTCCAACAGGCTCTCGTCTATCTGGTTTTTTTCGTTTACGCAAAGCACCAGCTCGTTTTTATTCTTCGGATAATGACCCGTTCCGCCGATAAGCTCGTACGCAGCAAGCATATTTTCCTCTCCGCCGATCAGCACCTGCCAGCTTGCGGGCTGCATTCCGCTCTCGCCCAATATACTGGTTGCGATGGTCATAACCGTCGAAGCAGCGGGCGTCTGAGATACGTTCTTATAGCTCTTGGTTCCGTTCAAATCGAATGCTTCGGATATAAGGTTATACTGTACGCCGTAATAGGCGCTGTACGCAGAATAGTATTCCTCGGGCATACGGGACATATATTCGTCGAATTCCTCCGTAATATCGTTTCTGGAAACCGACTTGAAGAAAGAATTGAGGATTTCATCCATACTCGAACTGCCGCCGCTTCCTTCCTTATCGACCGTAATCTTATTCCCGTCGGGATAAGCGTCGGGGTCTTTGGACGGCTTTGCAAACGATGACATAACGTCCATAACCGCGGACGCCTCCACGTTATACTCGTATACGCCGAGCGGCACTCCCGCAAGCATCTCCGTCTGCATGTTTTTGACAAACACGTCGAAACCGTTGGAAATCGACAGCACAAGCCCGAGCCCTATTATGCCTATGCTTCCCGCAAACGCGGTGAGGAAGGTCCTCCTCTTCTTGGAAATCAGATTGCGCAGACTCAGACCGAACGCCATTCCCACGCTCATCGACGTAGGCTTGAAAGTCTTGTTCTTCTTTTCTATTTTCTTTCTCTTCCTGTTGGTGCCGTTAAGCCCGAGCTTTTCAAATACGCGGCGGGAATCGTCGCTTATTGTTTTGAGCTGCTTTTTGCGCTTATGATTGGAGGGCAGACGCTTACTCTTATGCGAGCCGTGCTCGCTTTCGTTCGTAATAAGAGCATCCAAATCGACCGCCGTCACAGGCTCGACACAATGCTCTCCCTCCGCCGATATTTCTATGTCGGTTACGGTTTCGTCCGAGCTATTCTCCGCGGCGACGGTCCCGTCTGCCGCTTCCTCGCTGCTTTCGGAAATTGTATCCGTAGTGACAAGCTCCTGCGCGGGGTCCTTCTCCACTATGCCGTCGTCCTCGACGTTTAAGTCCGCGTACGCCGTTTTCCCTTCCTCCGCAAGCGGGTCGTAGGGATTCGTATCCTCCACCAGCTGTCCGTCCTTAAATCTGCATATACGCGTGGCGTACTGCGCGGCAAGCTCGGCGTTGTGCGTAACCATTATGACTAGGCACTTCTGCGAAATCTCCTGAAGTATCTCCATGACGGACACGCTAAGCTCGCTGTCAAGCGCGCCCGTAGGCTCGTCTGCAAGAATGATTTTGGGGTCGTTCACGATAGCGCGGGCAATAGCGACGCGTTGCATCTGTCCGCCCGAAAGCTGGTTGGGACGCTTGTTTATTTCCGCCGCCATACCCACTCTGTTGAGAGCCGCGACAGCCTTTGCGCGGCGAACCTTCTTCTTTTCGCCGTTGAGCCTGAGCGCAAGCTCGACGTTTTCGAGCACGGTAAGATGGGGAATGAGATTGTAGCTCTGAAATACAAAACCTATCGTCGCGTTTCTGTACGCGTCCCAATGCAGGTCGTCGAAGGACACGGTGGAAACTCCGCCTATTATCAGATCTCCGCTGGTATATCTGTCAAGACCGCCGATGATATTGAGCATCGTTGTCTTTCCGCAGCCGCTGGGACCGAGAATTGCGACGAACTCGCTTTCCCTGAACGACAAGGACACGCCGCGCAAAGCCTGCACGGTGGTTGTGGCCGTGGGATATTCCTTCACAATATCGCATAGTCTGAGCATAATTCACCTGCCTTTATATCTTACCGATAAAGCGTTATATGCGCACCCGCCCCGCGGCGTGTCATAAACGCTCAGTTATTGAAGCCTTTAAGAAATATAAGTCCTTTCGTCACAATTTCCGAAATGCGGCGGCACAGCTCCTCGAGCGTAAGCGAACTCTTGTGATTGAACCACATCTTGAAGCACTCGCCTATGCCCGCGCCTATAAACGCGGCGACGTATTTCGCTCTTGCGGCGTCTATTTTCAGCTCGTTTTCGCACGCGTAATCGATAAACGCGGCAACGAACCTCTGATTGACCTTATCCATCAGTCTGCCGGAATTGTTGCTGCTGAGTATATAGCGGTTATACTCGTCGTACTTCATGATTTCCTTGCCTATTGCGTCAAGCAACGGGAACGGGTTGACCATACACGCAAGCCAGTCCTGTCCTTTCATAAGCGCGTCGATATAATCGATGATTTCGTTTTCGATCTGGTCGCGCACCGCCGAAACCGAATCGTAATACATATAAAAGGTGCTACGCGTAATTTTTGCGGCTTTTGTCAACTCGCTTACGGAAATCTCGGTCATATCCTTTGTCTGAACGAGCTCGTTGAAAGCCTTGCGAATGGCATTCTGAGTCCTGATTACTCTCTTATCCGTCGTGTGCATAAATACCTCGTAAGCAAGCAAAATAACTGTTATATTAGCATTTTATCATACACTCGTCCGTTTTTCTATTCTTTATGCAATTTAATTTCTAAATCTTTCTTTATTAAATAAAGAAAATCCAAAAATCCGCGCATACTAAGCCCAACCCGATAAAAAAAGGAGTTATTATGAAATTCAGAAAGAAGAGAAAACACGACGTCCCGCTGTCTCACAGCAATATGACGGAGCACGAAACCATGCGATCGCACTTCGACCCCAACGGAAGCTGGACCGGCACTCCCGAGCATCAGGGATGGCCGGAAACTCCCGACGGAGAGCTTCCCGTACAGGACGCGGACGACCTGTAAGTCTAAATTGAGGATTTTTAAGTCCTATAAAATCATTGTTCAAAAACCGAACTAATTGCAAAGCCGACGGATAACCGTCGGCTTTGACAATTATATTTATTTTTTCTTTTCGAGCTTGGTTTCGTTGCCGTTATCGTCTACGACGTACGCGTTATCGAGCTGAGAGCGTAAATTGCCCACAACGCTGTCTATATACTCCCGCCTCAATCTCGCCTGCTCTTCTTTTTCCTCGGCGGTGAGACCGACGGTCTTTGATTTTCTTGCCAGTTCGTTTATTCTCTCCACGTTCATAACTATATCTCCCGACGGCATAAATCACCGCCTATTTTACACTAAAGGCAGTTTAAGTTTGCCAATTTATGGGTTTAACTCCGTTTTTCGTCAAAAAAGCATTACATTTGGAAAAGTGTCTGCACCCGAAAAATCCCGAATAAGCGCTGAGCGGAGAGGGGTGCGGGCATTCCAGTATCAGATGCTGCGGAGCTTTTATCAACGCCTTTTTGGAGCGCGCGTTGCCTCCCCACAGCATAAATACGATGGGCTCTTTCCTGTCGTTGAGCTTCCTTATTATGCTGTCGGTGAGCACCTCCCACCCCTTGTCCCTGTGCGAATTGGGCTGTCCCTCTCTGACGGTGAGAGCGGTGTTGAGAAGCAGCACGCCCTGCTCCGCCCAAGGAACGAGATAGGGAGACTCGTTGTGAACGCCTACGTCGTCCTCTATCTCCTTAAAAATATTCACAAGCGACGGCGGCGCGGGAACTCCGCGCTTGACGGAAAAGCACATGCCGTGCGCCTGACCTCTTCCGTGATATGGGTCCTGTCCAAGTATCACGACCTTGACCGCCGCGTACGGCGTACATTTGAGCGCGTTGAAAATGTCGTGCATATCCGGATAAACCGAGCGCGTACGGTACTCGTTTGCGAGGAACACTCGCAGCTGCTTATAGCTTTCGCTCTCGAAATCCTCTTTGAGAAGCTCGTCCCAATCGTTGCCGATATTGACCATATTGCACCTCTTTCGTATATGCACATTATAGCACGAAAAAATTTTTATGCAACGGTATAGAAAGCGCGCCCCTAAGCCATACTAATATCAAAAGGCGGAAGCCTTAAAAGGAGTGAAATCATGGCAAAATCAACAACGACGAGCAAGCAGAGCAAAAAACCGACAAGCGATTGTCATTGCAACGAAACCAAGACTTCTTCAAAGTCCAAATCGACGAAGCCTGTAAAAGAGTGCAACTGCTCCGACTGCAAGTAAAATTTAAGTTGAGAACAATATAAAAGCCTCGGAAAATCCGAGGCTTTTATATTTGGGTTTGTGACAGAACTAAAATACTTTATATTTTGCACCTTATAAAGCTGAGGTGTAACGCGGTCTATAAAGGGTGTACGTTGTTTATTTTAATTAGATAACCCACCCCTTCCCTACGGGCTTTCCCCTCCCGCTCGGAATAGGAACGCTTTCTGCTTATACTATACGTTGCTCACGGGAGGGGAACTCGGCACTCGCATATACGAGCATAGAGCTCTGTTTATATCACTCGTTCGGGAGCGAATAAACAGGACTCGCTCCCTCACTTGTACAGAGCGTCAAGCTCGGCACTCAGGTTGGCGCGCGCCCTGCACGCGCTGTGGTGCAGTCTCTTGAACAGCGGCTCGTCGTGCTCACACCTTATCAAGCCGAGTGCAAGCGCGTTAAGTGCGCATAATCGTTACTCAATCTGATAGATACTTTTTTATTTTTTTATTTATACTTGGAAGTTCTATCACTTTTATGTCTTGTAACTCTTCTTTTTCCTCAATCAAAATTTGTTTGATTTGTATAAGGCAATCCGTAGTTTCGTCTATTCTTTTGATTGCAGCTACCTGCCTGATATTTTTAATCTCAAAACCATTACACCATTTGTCACAGGAAATATGCTTATCTCCAATAATTCGATTTTCAACATTACAAATTCCAATTTTTTGCTTATTAAACCGACTAAAACCCTTAGTGTAAAACGCCCTATAATATCTACAATTCCAACATTCTTTAACCTTACTCATAATTATTCTCCTTTTTCCACAAATATCATAGTACCAAACTAGTTCTATATCAATACTTTTTTAGTACTATCATATAAAATTTCTATGCAGGTGAAACTATGGAAAAAAATATGAAAAGTATAGTAAGCAAAAATCTTAGAGCGGCACGAGAAGCAAAAGGCATGTCGCAACAACAGGTTGCGGAAATAATGAATACAAAACAAACCGTATACAGCCGATATGAAACCGAAAGAATGGAACTTGATTACTATAAAATCGATATGCTGTGTCGCTTGTTTGATATAACTCCCAACGACTTATTCGGATTTTAGAATTGCTTTGCGAATATCTTATAAATCAAAAAAACTAAACACACAAACCCGAGTATCGAGTGCACAATCTTTGTCTAATCACGAGTCTCCGCTCTGGGAACAATCTTGCGCACCAAAGCGCTTGCTCTCTGCTTGAACGGGTGTGAGCACGACGAGTCGCCGTTCAAGAGACTGCACCGGCGCGTGCAGGGCGCGCGCCAACCCGAGTGCCGAGCTTGACGCTCTGTACAAGTGAGGGAGCGAGTCCTGTTTATTCGCTCCCTAACGAGTGGCATAAACAGTGCTCTATGCTTGTATATGCGAGTGCCGTAAGGAGCGTAGCGACGGAATAGCGATTGTTGACTGAAAGTCCAATCGCGTTGTGTTCCCCCACCGAAGGCTTGCGGAGAGGCTCACTTGGGAACGCCAAGTGAGAGACCGCAATAGGGGGAACACCTGAGGAAGGGGGAAATTTAATTAAAATACCCGCCGTGCACCTTTGTAGAGCACGTCCCCTCAGCTTGATAAGGCGAACGTTCAAAATCTATATAATCTACGTTCAAAAATATACTTATAAATCACTTACAAAGTCGGTTGAAAATTCTAATTATTTATTTTATAATATATCCGTCGTAAAACTATTTTCGGGTGATACTATGGATAAATTTTATACGCTTGATATATGCGGCGCAAAAGCCGAGCTTCCCATACTGCCGTTGCCGTCGGGCATAAGCATCTGCTTCTTCAATCTGCACGGCAATCAAGCTCTCACGGAGCACTGCGGAAAGGCAATCGCAAAACGCCTGAGCCCCTGCGATATTATCATAACGGCGGAATCAAAAGGCTTACAGCTGGCGCACGTCGTGGCGAGGGAGCTGGGACAAGACTACTACGCCGTATGCCGCAAGTCCAAAAAGCTGTATATGCAGGACGGCTTGCACACAAGCGTTCAGTCCATCACGACGGGCGAAATCCAGACTCTGTATCTAAGCAAGCACGACGCGGATTTGCTGCGCGGCAGGCGCGTGGCGATAGTAGACGACGTCGTATCCACGGGCGGAAGCCTCAAAGGCATAGAGGATATCGTGCGGCTTGCGGGCGGCATTATCGTAGACAAAGCCTTTGTGCTCGCAGAGGGCGACGCCGCGGCGCGCACGGACGTGAAATATCTCGCGTCAATTCCCATTCTCCCGCAATAAGACTTGATTTCGGAGCAAATATGTTGGAACTCCTTATGCCCGCAGGCAATCTGAAAAAACTACGCACCGCCCTGAAATTCGGGGCGGACGCAGTATATGCAGGCGGCAAAAACTTCTCTTTGCGCGCGTTTGCGGACAATTTCAGCCGCGAGGAGCTTGCCGACGGCATATCCTACGCGCACGCTCTCGGCAAAAAGGTGTACGTGACCGCAAATATCTTCGCAAGAAATTCCGACCTCGACGAAGCGGCGGATTTTTTTGTTTTTCTCCAAAACGCAGGAGCGGACGCGGTGCTGATTTCCGACGTAGGGCTGCTTGCTCTCTGCCGCGAAAAAGCACCCTCTCTCACCGTTCATATCTCCACCCAAGCCAACACGACAAACGCGCTAGCGGTGAAATTCTGGCAATCTATGGGCGCGAAGCGCGTCGTGCTGTCCCGCGAGCTGGGGCTTGACGATATCCGCAAAATACACGACGCCGTTCCCGATATGGAGCTCGAAGCCTTCGTTCACGGCGCAATGTGCGTAAGCTACAGCGGCAGATGCCTGCTCTCCTCCTACTTCTCGGAAAGGAGCTCCAATCGCGGCGAATGCGTTCAGCCCTGCCGCTGGCAATACAGACTCACCGAGGTCGAGCGCGACGTCGCCGTCGACGTGGAACAGGACGGGCGCGGCACTTATTTTATGAACAGCTGCGATTTGCGGCTTCTGCCTCGCATACCCGAGCTCGCAAAGGCAGGCATATGCTCCTTGAAGGTTGAGGGCCGCATGAAAAGCGAGTACTACGTCGCAACCGTCGCGACGGCGTATCGCCGCGCTATCAACGAATATCTAGCGTTCGGAGAAATCAAAAACGCGGATAGCTACAATGCCCTTCTCGAAACCGTGTCCCACCGCGCGTATACGGAAGCGTATCTCGACGGCGAGAACACGCATACGATATCGCTTGAAAAAGAACGCACGCAGGAAAAATACCGCTTTACCGCAAGCGTTTTGAGGTATGAAAACGGTCGGGCGACGGCGGAAATGCGCAACCGCTTTAAGAGCGGCGATACTCTCACAGTTCTCTCTCCCGACGATGCGAACGGCAAGTCGTTTGTTATGGGGAATATCGCGCACGAACCCGACGGTGAAATTACCGACGACGCAAAGCTGGTACAGCACGTTTACAGCTTCGACTGCCCTATCGCGCTTTCAGAGGGCGATTTGCTGATAAAATAACCAAGCTGTTTGCGACGTTAAATGCGTATTTCCATAAGAGAGATATTTCGTAATCCGAAATCGGATTTTAATTCTAATATTGTATATAAATAATAAGATAAACTAATATTATTTAATCAAAATAACATACACAACACAAAAACGGCGTTTCATATCGAAACGCCGTTTTATCATTTAAGATTATTTAATCTCGCCGTCGGGAGTCTGCTGCTCGACCTTCTTTTTCTTTTTAGGCTTGACTTCTTCCGCCGCCAGAACGCCGTCGCTTTGCGGCTCGCCGCCTTCCGTCGGCATTGCCGTAACCTCGGTAGCTTCCGCATTTACTACGGCGCTGTCTACGGGAGCTTCGGGAGTCGACGCGTTGTCCGTCGTTATCTCCGTCGCTTCGGGGCGTTTCTTTTTCTTCTTGGGTCTTTGAGGCGCTTCCTCCGCCATAAGCGGCTCCGCGGTCGCGAAATCGTACGGCGCAGCCTCGGGTGCGTAAACGGGAGGAGGCGTCATAATCGCGCTTTCTGCGACGGGCTGTACCGGCTCTGCCGCGACTGTCGGCGCAACTTCGTTCATCGGCTCGGCGACGGGAGCTTCGGGGCGTTTCTTTTTCTTCTTCGGCTTGACCTCTTCCGCCATAAATACCTCGGGCTGCGTGGCTGCCGTTTCGGCAGTAGGCGCGTCATCCGCTTTCGTGCTTTCCGCAGGCGCCGTGCCTACGCTTACGTCCGCGGGTGCGACAGTAGTTTGGTTATCCGAAACAGCGGGCGTTATCGCGATATCGGAGACGACTTCGGGATTGTTGTTTTTCTCGATGGTTTTTGCGCGGGCGATTCTGTCTCTCGACACTTCCGTTCTCAGACGGGTTCTACGTCCGCACTCGCGGCAGATGCCCGCGGCAATCACAAGCACTATGCCCACCGCGCCGAAAATGCACAGCCAGTTTCTAAGACCCATAACGTTTATGACCGCCATAAGCAGATTGTTCGACTGTATCCAAGTCGCCTGCATATAGCCGACCATTCCGTATTCCACGTTCATCGGGTAAATGTTTACGGCAAGGCAGTCGTTGTCGTCCATGTACAGACCGATATTGAGATTGGCTCCGTTTGTGGCGTATTCCAGCACTTCCTGCAAGTCTTCCTGCAACAAGTCGCCGAGCGCGCCCGTCAAATCGCCCATGCCGAGTATCTTATTCAAAATGTTCTTCACAGCGGCGGGAGGCAACGGGAAGTCGGCGGGAATAATGCCCATAATCGTGCCGATTAAATCGACAGTGGTAAGGTCCATCTTATCGCCGAGCATATCCAAAACAAGCCAGTTTATCGTGCGCTTGACCACGCCGTTTTCATAAACCATCCAGCCGTCTTTGTTATAGCCGTATTTGACCGGAATTTCGGAGCCGTCGCCGTTCATAAGCGTTCCCGTGAAATCGAATTTCCCGTTCTCTTCTTTTACGAATTTATCGCGCGTCGCGGGGTCGTACAGCTCATAAAGGAAGGTGTTGTTTTCATCGAAATAGCAGTTTCCGTTCGCGTCGAACACGGGCTGCGAATACATCCAACCCTCGTTGAGTATCAGACGTATTACGACGGGCACCGTCATACGTCCGTCCATTTGGGCGTACAGCAGCAGCGGGTCGTCGAAGGTCTGATATCCGTCCTGATTGAACTGGTCGTAGTTTTTGTCGAACAGCTGCTTTATCTTCTTGTTTTTGAAGCCCTCTTTGAGGAGCTTTTCGTATCTCGCGTTGGAGTACTCGTAATCGACTATGGAGAGCGCGAGCGCGCGTCTGTCCACGTTGTTGAGCATCGCGTAATCGAAATCGTTGAGCACGTAGGAATTGTAGACAAACTGATACAGCTCGTACTTCCTCGGAGATTTCTGCTTCAATACGTCTATAACGTCGGTTTGAAGCTGAGATACCGAATACTGTTTATAAATCTCGTAATTTGCGTTTATCTCCGCATTGTCATAGCTCCAAACGCCGCTGCCGTTTTTGGTGCGCTTTGAAAGCTCCTTATACGAATAAGTCCCGTTGTCCTTGGTGTGGTCGTTGAGATTTCCGTTGAGCAGATTGTACATTATAAAATCGCGGTCGAGCTTTGCGTTCTTTTCCGCCTGCGCCTCTCCGTTGTAATACAAATCCTCCACAAACAGCGTATTCTGCGTTGCCTTTGCGATTACGTCGGGAAGAATGTACGTGAGTAGCAACGCGAACACCGCCGTCAGACAAGCGAAGGTAATGGCGATTTTCACAGTTTGCGTCCCTACGCTGCTCTTGCTGTTTTTCCGCATTACGACGATAGCGACGATTGCGTAAATGAGCGCGAATACGAGCACTATAATCAATCCGACAAAAGGCCAGAACGAGTAATAGGGCGTAAGCTCGCCGCATTTCGCAGCCAGTATAGCCGTCACCGCAACGATAGGCACAAACGCCAGAACGTGCAGTATAAACGAGATGAGCGTAAAGCCTACGGATGTTTTCCTGTGGTCTTTTTGGGTGCGCTCGCTTACGGGAAACGCTTCGTTTATAGCGTTGCCGTCTTTATCGACGTTTACTACGTTGAAATCCATTGCGTTGTCTTGAACGTTTTTATTCTTTTTCATAATCAGCGCACCTCCTTATCGGAATTTTGAGAAACAGGCAAAGCCGTATCCTCCCCGCTCTCGGGTTTATTCTCCGAAGTCGGCATATCTAGGGAATCACACGCCGCACCGTCAACCGAGGCTCCGCTTGCGACCGTATCTACGCCGTCCGTCTGTATATCGGCGTTTTCGGAGTCGTTGAGCATATCCGAGACATCCTTATCCTCCGAATCCTTTCCCTTTCTCTTCTTGTCGCGCGGGACTATCTTGCCCGAAGCGTAGTCCTCCTCCTTCTGCGCAGCCATAAAGCTGAGGAAGTAGAACAGAATTACGATTGCGGTGAATGATGCCAGCATATCGCGCAGAGCGTATATTGGGAAATACTCTCTCTGATAGGACAAATCCGTTTTGAGCTGACGTACGCTCTGCAAATCGGTCAGTCCCAACGACGCAGGGTACGAGCCGTCTCCCAAGTTGTCGCCTATGAGCGCAGAGCCCATCATTCCGCCATGCACAACCGCCGCATAATGCGCGCGTTCGTATTCGGCAAACAGCGCCGCCGCGCTTGCTTTGTACGCTTCCTTTTTATAACTCGTCTCGTTGCCCTGACTGTTTACGTATGCTCTGTCATACTGCAAGCCGAGCTCGTAAAAATCCCATACCGGCTTTATCACGGACGATTGATAGCTGTAAAATCCCGTGAGCACGTTTTGAAGAATGCCCGCGATATCCAAATTTATTTTGCCGTCGAGGATAATCGGAATATCTATGCCCGCAATGCTCAGCCCCTTGTAGGTCTGACCGTTTACGTCCATATCTTCGAGCACTAGTCCGACTATCGTATTGACTGCGCCTCCCGAAATATCGATATTGTACTTTTCGAGCAGGTTATTAAGCGCCATATTCAAAAAGCCGCTGACCGCGTCAAGGTCTATGGCATAGGTGCCGTTGTCGGGGTCGGTAATCCTATCGTCAAGGTCGATTTCGATAATCACGTCCTCTGCGGGGTCGGAGCCCATACCTCCTTCCGCGTTGCCCTTAATGAGCGCGATATAAAGGTGGTCCTGCACTCTTCCGAAAGCGTCCTTTGCCTTGTATGCGGCGGTGATATAGATGTCCGTAATATTCTCGTCCTTGATATTCGCCGCCGACTTTATAAGATCTATCACCTTATCGACAGTGCCTTCTTCTTTGATAAACTTAGACAGCAGTTCCCTCATGCTCATACCTTCGTTGAGCTGTTTGAACAAAGTGCCCAGCGAGCTGCCGATAAGAGATTCGACCAGCTTATCGCCGATACCGATATCGCCTACGAAAGTATCTATATTTATAAGCAGATAATCGAACAGGGAGTTGTCACCCAGCAACGCGCCGACCTTGGCGACAAGCTCGTCCAGCTCGCCGCGGGTGATGGAAAACCTTTCGTTCATCATAATTTCCTGCCCGTAAAGCGCCTTCGTCCAATCGTCGACGTACTGTCCGTCCGCGTCGGCGATATTTCCCTTATAATACTCGTCGCGAGCCTTGCTTGCATTCGCGTACATCTGCGCGTAATAGCTCTGGTACTGCGCGGACGTGCCTATATCGTCGCCGTTGTCAATGACTTCCTTCGCCTCGTAATAGTCTTCGAGTATGTCCAGTACGTTGTACAGATTGAATATCCAGCCGTCTGACACCAGACCGTTGGTGTTGTAAAGCCCTTTTCCGTAAATGCCGTCCTCGGGCTTAATCGTGCTCTTGCTGCCGCTGTTGTCCTTGGCGTTGTGCTTCCAGCTCCATGACGTAGGCATCATTTCCTTTGTGTACCACACGTAAACGTCTGGACCCTGCACCGACTTCCTGCAAACGTAGAAATAATGAGAATAAACCTCGCCGTTGATGACAAGCTGTCCGTTTTTGTCTGGCGCGAGGGTTATAACCTCCGTGCCCTCTATTTCCTTTCTGATAACGCCGTCGCCCTTGAAAGTGTTGCCGCTGCCCGTATCGCAGTCCGGCTTCGGCACCCCCGTCGCCTCATCTCTCACAAAGCTGATATCCACGCCCGACTTACCGTCGTCGCTTATGACGTTGAAATACGTCACGGGCTTGTTGCTGATATTGCCTGCGACTCCGCTCTTGTCGATACCCAGCATATCCACGTTGTAAACCTTTTCGTAAAGCTCGACCTTGTCAATCAGACTTGCCGTAAGATCTTTGCTGGGATTTATGGTAGAAGTAATCGTACGGTAATATGACAGCTGGGTTTTATAATCCGAAACGGTCACGCCCTCGGGAGCGTTTTTGATTATCGCGTCCACCTTGGCGCCAAGCACCGCGTCCATCACCAGCATTCCGCCAAGCATAACCACCAGACACAGCGCAACCACCGAAAACATCCTCACTCTGCGGTTTCTAACCGTTTTGCTCAGAATAATATGGACGATAGCTATAAACGCCCACATCCCGAAAGCAATCCACACGCCGTACAGCGCAGGCGAAGTGAAGAGGATTTCTATACTCTTGAACATGCCGAGCTGAGTAGTGAAATCGGCTGTGCCCGTAAACGGGTCGTTGCCGATAAATCTGATTGCGGAAAGGAAAACCGCTACAAAAAACAGAGGAAAGCCCAAGCAATAGAAAACCGTTTTGACGACCCTATATTGCTTGACCTTTTTAACCTGCTTGTCCTGAATCATAATTTTCTCCTTGCGAGCACAATAGCGCACGCGCCCCTGCCCTTATTATGTAATTATTATGATAACATATAATAGTTTATATTTCAATATGGAAAAATGCTTTTATTTTAAGAATATTTCTTATCGTACTTTTTTCATGCTTGCCGACTCGCGGCGCGATACGAAGGGCGGATTTTTGATAAAATGCGATTTCACGACAAAATTTCCGCATTCTAATCGGTTTGATTTTGTAAATGTTATATAAAGGCATTGTTTATATTATAATTTGACCGCAATTAAAAAATTGCGCAACGCACAAAAAATATTTGCCTGCGCATACAAAGGTAGTGTATATTTTTATCAATATTAAGAGGGAGAATAAAAAAAGGAGGCGTATATGTCCTATATCAGCGAAGTCATCGCGCAAACCGAACAAAAAAACGCAGATCAGAAAGAATTTCTGCAAACAGTAAAGGAAGTCCTCGGCTCTCTCGCGCCGGCAATACAGGAAAAAGAGGAAATCTATCGCAAATACTGCATTTTGGAAAGAATGGTCGAGCCCGACAGACAGATAGTGTTCCGCGTTCCTTGGATGGACGATAACGGCGTATATCACGTCAACCGCGGCTATCGCGTACAGTTCAACGGAGCTATCGGTCCTTACAAGGGCGGGCTTCGCTTCCAGCCCAACGTAAATCTGTCCATAATCAAATTCCTCGCCTTCGAGCAGACTTTCAAGAATTCGCTGACAACCCTCCCAATGGGCGGAGCTAAGGGCGGCAGCGATTTCGACCCGAGGGGCAAAAGCGACGACGAGATTATGAGATTCTGCCAATCCTTTATGAACGAACTTTACCGTCATATCGGTCCCGACCTCGACGTACCCGCGGGCGATATGGGCGTAGGCGGAAGAGAGATAGGCTATCTATTCGGTCAATACAAAAAAATCCGCAACGGCTTCGAGAACGGCGTTCTTACGGGCAAGGGACTTTCCTACGGCGGAAGCAAAATCCGCCCCGAGGCGACGGGCTACGGCGCGGCGTACTTCTTAGAAGAGATACTCAAACATCAGAACGACACAATAAAAGGCAAGACGTTCTGCATATCGGGCTACGGCAACGCGGCTTGGGGCGCGGCGAAAAAGGTTTCCGAGCTGGGCGGCAAGGTCGTCACTATTTCGGGCAGCGAGGGCTATATCTACGACGAACAGGGCATAAGCGGCGAAAAAGTGGACTTTATGGAGCACATGCTCACCCTGCGCGCACAGGGCAAGAGCGCGCTCGAAGCCTACGTGAACAAATTCGGCGGCAAGCTGTATAAGGGCGAAAAGCCTTGGGGCAAAGTAAAGGCGGACGTATATATGCCCTGCGCTATGCAAAACGAAATAAATCTCGACGACGCAAAGGGCGCGGTGGCTCTCGGCGTAAGATATCTCTGCGAGGTATCCAATATGCCCACCTCCAACGAGGCTCTCGACTATCTGTACGAAAACGGCGTCGTGATAGCGCCCTCCAAAGCCGCAAACGCGGGCGGCGTGGCGGTGAGCGGACTGGAAATGTCACAAAACAGCCAGCGCCTGAGCTGGACGTCGGAGCAGGTGGACGCTATGCTCAAAGACATTATGAAGAGCATACACGCAAATATAGTTGAAACGCTCGACTTCTACAAGCTGCCCTACAACCTCATTCAGGGCGCGAACCTCGCGGGCTTTAAGAAGGTCGCGGACGCAATGCTTGCGCAGGGCGTTTATTGATTTTGATTTATGCATATAAAAAACGGACGTTGCGACGTCCGTTTTTTATTGCCCTTACCCGAATAAAATTGTATTTTCACCTCACCCGTTTACTATGCCGCAAAAACCGCGGCTTGCGCGTCCTCAGCCGAGCAGCTCGCTTTTTCTCATATCCGTAGTGATATAATCCACCCCGTAGGTGTATTGCAGACACGCCGCGTTCTTGCCGCCGTTCACCGTCCATACGCCGACTTTAAGCCCTGCGCCATGGAACATATCCGCAAGCGACTTGGACAAAAATCTGTATTCAATCGATAGATCGCACCTAAGGTCTATGACCTGTTGCATTTTCTTTTTCACGGTCGCGCCCGAGATATCCTTAGGCATTCCGTAGACTGTCAGAAACTGCATTTCCGCGCTTTCGTCGCACGCGCGGATATATTTCAGCTTGGCGAAATGGAAGGAAATATACTTTGCGTTCGCGCCGCTCTCGCGCACCTTCTCCATAAGCAAGTCCAAATCGCTTTCGGTCATCTCCTTATCCTTGATTTCGATGACCGCGGTTTTGCCGCCCGACCTGCAAATTTCCAGATATCTGTCAAAGGAGCACGCCCGTTCTGCGGTATTCTTCGCAAGCGGGGCGGACAGCGCCTCTTCGAGCGAAACGTCGCGAACGTTGTCTATCCCCTGCAATGCGTCTCCGTCGTGCATACAGACAAACTCTCCGTCCGCCGTCGCCCATACGTCCGTCTCTATGCCCCAGACCGTCGGCTCCTCTGCGGCAAGCAAAAAGGCGGCTTCCGTATTCTGATACGCCTCGGCGCTCAGTCCCCTGTGCGCGATAAACCGCACGTCGCTCATGTTTATGCTTTCATACGCCGCGTTCACCTTGCCCGACGTATAAGTCATAAATTTGAAATTGTTCATAATCGTAAACACCAGCGTAACCGCTATCGCGGCTAGCAAAAATATTATGACGGCGATTGCGATTATCGCCTTTGCCAATCTGCTCTTTCTTCTCATTGCGTCTCTCCCGACAAGCAAACACCGAGTTTTGATTCGTTTACGCGCCCGTATGCTTCAACGTTGCTATACCTATATTACAAAATATAAACGTTGTGCATTAAGTTTATCACAGAGTCCGCGCTATTACAAGAAACCCCGCCTAAAAAAATCCGTTCGGAGATAGGAGGCTCCGTTTTTCCGTTTGCGTCGAAACAGATTGAAAAAGGTCTAATTTTTGCGTACTGCACGTTTATTGTTTTATTACGGCGTATAAACCCAGCGTTTTGTCAATACTGCGAATGTGAAAATAGAAGAAATTACAACTGCGATAAAAGACACCTTTATAAACAGCGACGACCTCAAAATCCGCGAATACACGTTCGCGGGCAAGCGCTGTCTTTTTGCGTATATCGACGGCGGCACGGACAAGCTGCTACTCGAACAGGACGTAATCCTGCCCCTCAAAAACGCGCAGAGCTTCGAGCCTCCCTATATCGACGCGCTCAATCGGACGGTGCTCTACTCCGAGGAAATCACCGTGCTTCCGCTCGCAAACTGCGCGGGCGCGATTGCCGAGGGCGACGTGGCGTTTATAGTCGAGGATGACGAAAACTCGTATATCATATCCCTCAGGAAACCCGAAAAGCGCTCCATTGCCGAGCCGCCCACGCAAAGCGTTCTCAAAGGTCCGCGCGAGGGCTTCATCGAGGATTTGAAATCCAACCTGTCCCTCATCCGCCGCCGCCTGAGAACTCCCGACCTCGCGGTCAAATTCTTTCAGGTGGGCAGATACTCCGCCACTACCGTCGCCGTACTGCATATCAACGGAATCGCCGACAAGCATATAGTCGACCAAATATCCGAGAAAATAAGCCGCATAGATATAGACGGAATCGTGGACAGCGCGTATATCGCGTCCTTTATTCAGACCAAAAAGAATTCGTTTTTCCTGCAAACGGGAACGACGGAAAAGCCCGATATCGCCGAGGCGAAGCTCCTCGAAGGCAGAATCGTCATACTCGTGGACGGCTCGCCCATTGCGCTCACCCTTCCTTATCTCATATTCGAGGACGTGCAGGACGGCTACGACTACTACTCGGGAGACTGGCGCGCTTCGATGATAAGACTCTTCCGCATTTTGGGCGCTCTTCTTACGATATTCCTTCCGGGGGCGTACGTCGCGCTTCAAACCTATCATTTCCAGCTGCTGCCGATAAAATTTCTGATGACTCTCATGGCGGCGACCACGGGAATTCCCTTCCCGCCCGCCATCGAAATGCTGATAGTGCTGATGTTGTTTGAAATACTCAATCAGGCGTCCTTGCGAATGCCGCGCTATCTGGGCATATCGCTTTCCGTCGTCGGCGCGATAGTTCTTGGCGACACGGCGGTCAAATCGGGACTTATATCCTCGCCGTCGGTGCTCATTATCGCGCTTTCGGCGATAGGAATATTCTGTGTGCCCGATCAGGTCGGAACGCTCTCTATACTCAGGCTCATTTTCCTGTGCGTCAGCGCCGTGACCGGCTTTGTCGGAATGATAGTCCTAGCACTCGTAATAATCGCTTATCTTGCGGGACTTGAAAACTTCGGCACGCCATATCTAGCGCCCTATGCGCCGCGCATCAATCCCGACCTCAAAGACGGCTTGCTTAAAAGCGGAACGTCGTCTATGGAACGGCGACCGTACTCTATCCCCACCCCCAACCGCACGCGTATCAAGAAAAACGCGCGACCCGAATGACTATGAAGCATACCGGCATACAACACGGGCTGTACAAAAATCTGCCCCACAACACCATATACAACAGTCAGGCGGCGACCCTGATATTCGCACTCGGCGTGGCGTTCAAAATATCCGCCGCCCCGGGGCTTATTTCGGAATACTACGGCTCGTCCACGCTTTGGGCGTGCATAGCGCTCACCCTCTTCGATCTGATTGCGGTCGTCGCCGTATTCGCCTTTGTTCGCATGCGCGGCGACGGCTTTCTGCGCACGGTAGGCAGCCGGTTTTACAAAATCTGCTGCGGATTCGCTTCCGTCTGGCTGCTTATAAAAGGCTCGTTTTACTTCTGCTTCTGCACGTCATATCTTACAAGCGAGCTGTACGGAGGCATAGTCCCCTCTGTGCTTTATCTTCTTATTCTCGCGCCTATCGCGTATATGGGGATTAAAGGCGCGCGTTCTATATCCAGAATCTGCGAAATTTTTATTCCGCTGCTTTTCGCGCTCATTATGTTCAACCTAATATTCCTCGAAACGGATATGGATATAGGAAGAAATTTTCCCGTTTTCGCAGTCGAGCCCAAGGATTTCGTCTCAAATCTGTTCAGATACGGAGTATGGCTGGGCGACGCCTTGCCCTTCGCCTTCCTTCGCATAAAGAACAAACGCGCGCCGTACGTTACGCTCGGCGTATCGATAACGTTCGCACTTATAAACATAGTAGTGTTCTTGGGCGTATCCGTATACGGGGACGCGCTCGAAACGGTATCCGACCTGCTCATCCACCTCGCAATATTCAACCAACTTTCCATGGAAATCGGCCGCATCGAATGGACGAATCTATTTGCCGTAGTCGCGCTTTCGATAATATCGCTCTCCTTCGTTTTTTACGGTTGTCATACGGCGTGCGACAGAGCCTTGGGTTCCTCTCTGCCCGCAAAAATAATATATCCTATCGTAATCGCGGCGGCAATTTTCGCAACGGGCTCGTCTCAGGAGGTTTTACAATTCGTGATAAGCGGCGTGGGCTACGCACTGTTCGGATTTGCCATAATCATCCCTCTGCTTATGCTTGCGACGCTTTTGTACAAGCGCAGAAGACTGAAAGGAATATACAACTGTCTGGACGACGAATATATGCCTCATCCGCCGCAGCGTCCGACGGCGCCCGACAGCCTCGCGGACAACGTGCTTGTCGGCATGAAAGAGGAAGCGGAACAGACGGAAACCGTCATCCAAAACGGAATGCTGCAACCCGCGTCCGAGGAGGAAGGACAATGAAAAGGCTTAAAATCTCATCATATTTTTTGCGCACCAAATGGGCGATACTGCTTGTAATCGCAATAATTCTGATTGTATTCGGACGTATGATAGAAAGCCCCGCGCTGACCAAAACGGGAATCGTGCTGGGCGCAGGCATCGACTTTCTGCCCGAGACTCAGGAGTTTGTGGTGACGGCGCAAAACGTCATCATGGCGTCGTCCTCATCCGAATCGGGAGGACAGACGACCTACTCCACTTACACGGAAAAAGGCAAATCGATATCATCGGCTCTCGACAGTATTTCACGCAAAATGGGTTTAACTTTATCATTATCGCACTGTAATGTCCTGATTCTGTCGCAAGAGACCCTAAAACTGGATATGATACAACTGATTTATCCGCTCACGGGTCTGTACTCTTTGCCCGAACACGCTATCGTGGTTACGGCAGACCGCAGCCCGCAGGAGCTCATCGCGCTTCAAGTCGGAACTACGGTTAGCACTCCGTACTATTTGCAACTTGCTCTTACAAATAAGGAGGGCACGGACGGAATGATAAGAACTACGGTCAAGGACCTGATTGCGCGCACACAGTCCAGAAGCAGAGCGACCGCCATGCCCTATATCGCCGCCACGCTCATGTCCGACCAACCCATAGACGGCACGGGAGAGCTGAAAGACAGGTACGAATTTGAAATGAAACAGGCGCTCGTATTCGGAAAAGACTCTTCCCGCGTGCTCGACGAAAAGCTGTCGGAGGTGCTCGCGCTGTATCTTTCGCGATCTGCGTTCGGAGCTATAAACTATTCCTTCGACACGGGCGCGACGATAGATTTCAACATTTTGGAAAAGGACGTAAAGGTTAAGCCCAAGGGACGGGAGGTGACGGCTCAGATAAAAATGGCCGTCGAGCTTCTCGACGTACAGTTTATCAAGTCGGATTCCGTGTTGACCGACGCGGACGAAATCATTCTTCAAGCCGCATCCAATCTCGGCAAAGAGCTCGCTTTCCGCATAACTCAACTGTTCGAACTGTCCAAGGAAATAAACATCGACTTCCTCGGTCTGCAAGCCAAGGTATATCAGTCGGTAGGCAGAACGCTCGAGGAGGATTGCCTGAATACGATAACCTTCACTCCCACCGTCGAGCTCGAAGTGAAGGATATGGCGTAAGTCGTTGCCCAATCCGTAACACAGAAAAACCCCGACGAATAAAATACGTTGAGGTGTATTATGGATTTTGCGCTGCCCGACGAAAACACTATGGAGCTTATGCGCCGCGAATTTGCAAAACTTCACGCTTGCGCGGACGCAAGCACTTCCGTCCTATGCGCTCCTCGGCAAAACGCGGACGGAGGACGTTACATAACGGGATTGTTTTTAATTCTTTACTTTACAAAATTATTGAGATATAATAAGGGCTATGGAACTGAAATTCTTGACGCCGACGGAGGTCTGGGAAGGCTACGACCCGTCGGGCGCGCCTTTGGAGAACTCAATAATCTCGTCTGAAACAACGGATGATCTGGTCTGTTCCAGACAGTATTTCACCGCCGAGGAAACGGCGCAGGGACGTGTGCGCGCCTATCTTGAAACGTACAGCGGCGCGGGCTGGGAGGAGCCGCACCCCACGCTTCTCATGCTCGTTTCCTATCCCCAAAAGGATTACGGCGAGATGGTGCGCGCTCTTACGGACGCGGGCTACACCGTCTGTCTTTTGGACTATTGCGGAGCAATTTTCGGCGGGGAACACAAAACTACGTTCCCGTCCGACCTCGGCTTCGCCTCTTATCCCGATTGCGTAAATTATCTCGACCACATAAGCGACAGCGCGCGCAATACTCCTTGGTTTGTATGGAGCAAGATTACGCGTCGCGCGATTTCCCTGCTTGCGACTCAGCGAGTGGTGGATAAGGAACGCATCGGAATTCTCGGCGTCGCGGTCGGCGCGCATGTCGCGTGGCAGGTCGCCGCGATGGACAAGCGCGTACGAGCACTTATTTCCGTGGGCGGAGGCGGCTATCGCTGGGCGATAGGCAAACCCCGCTTTTCGGTCGGAAACGTGCCGTCCACCGACGAGGACAGGACGTTCTCGGCGGGCGTGGGAGCCGAAACCTATGCCAAATTCGTCGGCTGTCCCACTCTTCTGATAACGTCGAGGACCGCCCATAAGTCGGACGCAGACAGAGCGAGCGACATTCTCTCCTTCGTCAAATCCGAGCACAAGCAGCTGCTTATAACCACTACGAACGAAACCCAGCTTTCCCGTTCCGCTCTCAATGCGATGACGGTTTGGCTTGGCGAGCGTCTTGCGACGGATTCCTCTGCGGAAACCCCCTCGCCCTCCGCGACCTTTGAAACCATAGACGGCAATCTGTATCTGAGGCTTCACACCGTCCATAAGGCGACCGCCCACGAGGTTTACGTCTGCTACGGCGAGCCTCTGGCAAGCGCAAGACACTGGATTATGATGGAAAATCTCCAAAAACTCGACACTCATTATTACAGCGTAGGCGTTCCGATATACGATATCAACGAGCTTATAGTTGCGTATGCGACCTGCACGTATCCCGACGGCAATATCGTCTCCACTCCCGTCGCGGGCATAATTCCGTCCAAAAACGGCATAACCGCAACCAACGCGACGAGGATTTCCTCGCGAGTGGTATATGACGGCAGCAAGGGCATCGGCGCGTTTATATGCCTGACAAACGACGTCGTTATCGAGGACGGTCTGGTATGTCAGGAAAAGGGTCCCTTCGACATCGCGGGCGTTACGTCAAAAAAGGGAGGACTGTATCTTTGCCGCAGCGCGGCGGAGCTTGCGTCTATGAGCAAATTTTCGACGCTGCATTTCGACGCGTATTCTCCGGAGCCTACGGACTTGTGCATAGATATGTTTTCCTATCCCGATTTCAAAAGATATTCCGCCTACACCTCGCTCAAGGGCGGGGAATTCTGGCAGAAAATTCTCCTGCAAAACGCCGATTTCAAAAGCGAGGAAGGCAGAACTCTTGTAAAATTCGACAATATGAAAGTGCTTGCCGTCCGCAACGCGCAGGGCGTAATTTTCAACAACTTTATGTGGATTTAGAAATATTGCGCAAATCCGCCATATACTTTGAGTATGCAATCACCCTTACAATCCGTAGAATTTGAACAAAAGAAGCACCCCGGCCGCCGCGCAATCGTAGCGGCGGTCGTCGTATTGCTTGTGATAATTCTCGCGGTGTCGTCCGCTTTGCTGGTCAAACATTACGTTATCGCCACATATATAGTGGACGGCATTTCGATGTATCCGACGTTGGACGGCGGCGACGGTCCGAATTCGGAATTTCCCCTCGACGAGGAGGACAACGCGCGTATTCTCGCCAACGGAGAGACGCTGTATCTCAACAAGCTGGCAAAAATCAAGCGCGGGGATATCGTCGTGTTCACACCCGAAAACTGGGGCATTGCCGACGTAAACGGCAAGCATCCTTCGCTTGTAAAGCGCGTAATAGCCGTCGGCGGAGACCGCTTGCAGATTATCGACAATCGGGTTTACCTGAACGGGAGCCTGCTCGAAGAGGATTATATCAACGAGCCGATGACGGACAACGCCGATATGGACGTGTACGTTCCCGAAGGCTTCATATTCTGTATGGGCGACAACCGCAACCACTCCACCGACTGCCGCGTATACGACTCTGTTCCCCTCGATTGCGTCGTAGGCAAATGCTTCCTCGTCAAATCCATAAAAGGAAAGCTGCGTACGGTAAAATGACAAAAAATATGCCGCATTTCACGCGGCATAAATAAAATTGATAGGCCGTCATTCGGCTTTTTTCTTTTTCTCGGGTTTTATTATAAGCGTATTTTTGTTTTTGCCCTTCACGACGGTTGCAAGCACGTACGCTCCTATCACGACCGCGGTCGTCAGCACAATGACCCCGTACATCGCGCCTACGCTCACCTTACTGCCGAAGAAATACAGATTGCAGTCGATGGAATCCTTTATGCCGTTTATGACCTCCTGCGGAACTCCTATATCGCTTAGAGCGTTAAACGAACCCCCGAGCGCGTTATTGCGGAAGAGCGCAGTGCCGTACGTGCCGGGAAGCAGAGACGCGACGTTTTGAAGTCCCTTTCCCAGATTTGAAAGCGGCATATATGCTCCGCAGATAAATCCGTAGCCCGCGCTTACGATCGTGCCCACCGCCTGCGCCTGCCCGTTCGTACTCACAAAAACGTTGACAAACGAGGACAGCGCAGTGCCGAATACCGTAAGCAAAAAGGTATCCAGCAACAGCAAAAACACGTCGCCAACGGATAGATACCAACCTACGCACGCAAGATAAATCATGCTTGCGACTGTCGCGACGAGGCAGATTATCATCGTCACCGCCAGAGTGGATACGTAATACGCCATTGCCTGCACGGGCTTTTTCAGGGGCGTGACGGCAAAATCCGCAGCGGCGCCCGTCAGCTTGTCCTGTACCATAACCATATTCGCGCAAAAGGAAACGGTAACCGTAATCACTGCAAGCAGAGAGGAAAACAACTGTCCGCCAACCACGCCGTTTACGATTTTTTCGGGGATCTCAAAGCCCTCGGGAATTGCCGACAGCATACTGCTCTTATATACGTTTGCCAAAAACGCGACGTACAAGACCAGCAAAATTATTGGAGTTATAAGCGAGGTGAAAAACAGTCCCTTATCCTTGAAAAACAGCTTTATATTTCTTTCGCACATTACGAAAAAGGTCTTCATTTGTCCTCCTCCCCGAGCTTCTTTCCCGTGACGGAAAGGAAAACGTCGTCCATTCTGCCCCTCACAACCTCGTAATCGTTGAACAGCGCTTTGTTGTTGACTATGATTTCCGTCGCGGCGGCGGTGTCGGGCACCTCTATTCTGTACGCGTCGCGCAGCCTTTCATAGGGAAGTCCCAGCTTTTTTATTTCTTCCTCGTCGGCGTTGTATATGGTTATAAAATCGCCTGTGTATCTGTTCTTCAATTCGTGCGGCGTGCCCTCCGCGACGATTTCGCCGCTGTCGATAATCACTACGTAATCCGCCTCCGCCGCCTCTTCCATATAATGAGTGGTGAGGAAAACGGTCATATTCTCTTCCTTTCTGAGTCTGCTCAGAATTTCCCAGAGCTTCTTTCTCGTCTGCGGGTCGAGACCCGTCGTCGGCTCGTCGAGAATGAGTATTTTGGGAGAAGGGAGCAGCGCCCTTGCTATATCCACGCGCCTGCGCTGACCGCCCGACAACTTTCCGACCGCCCTCTTCATTATCGGCTCCAACTCGAACAGCTCGCCGAGCTCCGCGCTCCTCTTCTTGAAATTCTCTCCGCATATGCCGTAGCATGCCGCCCTGCTTTTCAGATTGTCCTTAACGCTCAGCGACTTGTCCAGCGCCGAGCTCTGAAACACCACTCCGATTTCGCGTTTTATCGCGTCGTTCGCTCTATCGACGTCGACGCCGTTCACGTAAACCTTTCCGCCGTCCTTTGCAAGCTGTCCGCATATAATGGAAATCGTCGTGCTTTTGCCCGCGCCGTTAACGCCGAGGAAGGCGAACAGCTCCCCCTCTCTTACGTTGAAAGAGATATCCCGCACCGCCTTGACGTCCCCGAAGCTCTTGCTCAGCCCCTCTATTTCGATTACCTTTTCCACCTTTACCTCGTAAATAATACGGATTGCAACTTTCTGCAACGCACGTTTTGAATTAAAGAATTATAGCATTTAGGCAAATACCGTGTCAATGGCAACGAAAATGTTAATATGCGATTACGGCCGAGTCCCGAATAAGACCGCAATGCGCGCGGAATTATGACATATGAATCTATGAAATTTTACGCCGTTCGGATGACACAAAAAAATCCGCGACAAGCGCGGATTTTGCATTTTTACGTAAATCTTTGGCAATTCAACAAAGCACGCTTTTTAGCATAAAGCCTATTTTATCAGCCAGTTTCTGTACGTAAAACGGCGAAACGGACATAAGCTGCATCAGCGGATCGTTCGAGCTTTCGGCAACGACCGCAAGAATTCCCACGTCTCCGAAACGCGTTTTTTTGCCTTTTATGGCGGCGGGGCAAACGCCGTCGTTTCTCAGCACAATCTGACCGACCTTGTCGCTCGCGCCGAGACTTGCGTCGACAGCTATAAACATCGCGTCCCCGTGCACCTGCCTTATGAACGTCATCCAGTCGTTCATATTTTTCCCGTTCACGGAGTGCTCCTCGGTTCCGTATACGAAGGCCGGAACGTCGTATCTGTCTTTGAGTATGCTGCCCACCATCGGTCCCAGCGAATCCCCCGATATCGCGGTCGTGCCGAAGCACACCACCACAACGGGTCTGTCGTCACATTCGGTGACGGCTCTGAACAGCGCGCCTACAAACGGCGCAATCGCCTCGTCGTCGCAGAAGCATTCTGCGGCATTTTCCTCGATATTGTTAGTCTTTTGCTTTGAAGCAGTATCGTTTTTCAGAGATTTTTTCATTTTATGATTGTTGACAATATGCGCAAAAAAATACTTCCGCGAAAAAAGTAATATACAGAATATGGCAATAGGAAAATTGTGTTGCACAAGCTGTCCGATTTCGGTTATAATAAACATAATAATGTGAAAGTATTTATCCGTCGCGGCGCGCGCATATACATCACTAGCGCAAAGCGCGGCGGTTAACAGGGTAAAAATGACGGCTTTGATTTCGGCAACATTATCTTACGCGGACATAGGCTTTTTCGTTATACTCGCGATATGTCTTCTGGGAGGTATATTCGGAGGCGTGTCCCGCGCGCTTAAAGGTTTTTTCAAATCCGTAGCTATTATACTTGTTTCGCTTCTGCTTGTCGGCGCTACCCTCGCTCCTATCTGCAACACCGAAGGTATCAGGAAAATGAGCGACTCCATCGCCTCCAAGGCGAGCGGCTGGGGCGCTGTGTTTACGGAGCCTATTTATATCGCGGACGACGGCTCGTACTACATTTACGCCGAGTACGACGGTTCCGTTCAGAAAATGCCTCTGGAATCGGCAAGCGGCAACGGTCTTGTTCAAGAGTCAAAGGCAAAGTTTGCGCAGTGGCTTGCAAAACGCTTCATAACCGAGGAAAACGGCGGCAAATCGCTGAGTCAGGCGGCGGCGGACATGATAACAAGCATAATCGTTGCTGCGATAGCTTTCATCCTGTACTGTATAGCGCTTGCGATTATATGCCGCATATTGCGCAAGATATTCAAGGAAATGCACTCCTCCGAGAACCCTACCGCCCGAGCGATAGACAGGACTCTTGGCGCGATAGTCGCGGTCGCTCTGGGCTTGCTGTTCATACTGCTTGTGCTTGCGATTATGCGTTCTATCGGCAAAGCGGTACCCTCGGTGGACGAATTTTTCAGACAGTCGCCCGTTTGCGGATTCTTTTACGGACACAATCCCATCGGCTCGATATTCGCAAGGATATTCGGGTGACGCTCGGCGCGCGCCCTGCGCGCAATCAAAATAAAACTTCTTATGCGAGGAAAATATGAGGGTTTTACGCGGAACACTGACTTTTGTACTCGGTTTGATAATCGGTATACTGCTTTTCGTAATCGCCATAGGCGGCACTGTGCTCGGACTGGGACTTTCCGTTTCGGTGGGCAAGCTGCAGGACACGTTTATTGGCGAAGAAGTCTTCTCTCCCGACAGCGAAATATACGATAAAAACGTCTGGCACGCCGCGAAAGACATTATCCTTTCGGATATTCAGAATTTTGACAGCCTCAGCCTGAAAACTCTTTACGAGCATTACGGCATCGATTTTTTCAAAGGTATCAGCGGTCTTGATTTCACAACCAAGGATTTTTACGACAAGCCCATAACCTCCTTGGTGAAAGAGCCGTCAAAACTGATAAACTCGTTCACCCTGCAAGACGTGTCCACCCTGACGCAAATAGATTTCTCCTCCTATGGTCTACCAATACTCGACGACAATATGAACGTAGGTCTCAACGTCGCTATGGACAACATATTGAACAGTCTTAACGGGAGCATATCCATTCGCCGTATTAAGGACACTTTGGGTATAGATTTGGGAGTAAACGACAACAAACTCCTTTCCGACTTACAGGACGTCGGACTCGACGAGTTCGGCAGCGTCATAAACGTGCTTATGCTCGACACGATTCTGAACGTCGACACCGATACGTTCATTCCCTGCGGCGAGCTTACGAAGTACGTATACTGCGATAAATACGAAGAGGTTTCCGCGACGGAGCTGGCGGATAAGAGCTATATTCCCAAGACGGGCGCGGAAAGATATTTCCCAAACGGCAAGGACACGGACGGAGACGGCGTGGCAGACGCGATGAATATTCTCGAAATGCGCTACAAAAAGACTGCCGACGGCAAATACGTCATCGACAACTCTTGCTATAACGAGGATTTCGACGCAAGCGAAAACACGCAAAAGTACTACCGCCGTCTGGAATACGTCCCCGTAACCACTCTTTCAACTCCTCCCGCCAACGAGACGAACGTTTTCGTACAGGGCTATGCAAACAAAATAGATACGGTTTCTGCCACGGGCTATACTCTTTTATTTAAGGAGCTCGTTCCCGTAAGTCTTATTACGGATGAGGCAATACGCGACGGCGGGAAATGGATCGTAACCGACGAAGTCATAGACAATGACAGCGCTCTCGAAGAAGTCGACGAGGCGCAGTCCTATTATATACGCATTCACAAGGGCACCGCGTCGGCGCTTTTACAGTCTCTCAACTATATGACGGTGAGAGAGCTACAGGACGCCGACGAGATTGTCTCGAATCTTACCATAGGCGACATCGTCGACGCCGAGACGGCTTCCTCCAAAATAATAAAAGCGCTCAAAGACAGCACTCTCAAAACCATCGGCGACGATATCAACGACCTTGCTCTGTCCGACGTTATAGATATAGTATCCGACGAATACGTCCCCGACAACGCTCACGGCAAATACGTTTACAGCGAGGAAGACGGATGCTACGCGCTGTACAATCCGGCCGTTCATACCGACCCGAACGTTCAAAGATACGGCAAACGCAAGGTTGATGGCGCTTCGTCATCCGTGCTTCAACGCTTCGCGGGCGCGAGTCTTGGCGGCTTTTCGACCGCATTCGATTCACTGTCTATTGCGGACGTTATGGACATAGACGCGGACGTTTATGCCGTCGCCTCTCCCCAGTATATAACCGACAATCCCGACGAGCGTTACTATTATTACGACGCGGCAACCTCCGTCTACCGCATTGCGGACGAGGGCTTCCGTAGCGACCCGTCAAACGCGGACAAAGTCTATTTCCGCATTGCTTCATCGGGTACAAGCTCCAATATTCTCAAAAAGCTGGCTTACGTCAAGGTCGACAATATGGCGGATTCTATGGAAGCGGTCATCGACGATATGATGCTGTCGGAGCTTATCGACATATATTCGGAAAACGCGGTTGAACTTTCCGCGCCCGTTTTCGGAGAGAATTCGGAGTATTTCATAGAATACGACCCCGAAAACAAACTTTGCGCGGACGACGGAGAAAACAAATTCGTCTACGTTCTCGACACCAACGGCAAGGTCACGTTCAGCGACTTCCGTTATGTAACGAAAACCTCGTCTCAGCTTGCTCTTGAGCCCTCTAAATATACGGCGAACAATATTTATTATTCCTATAAGCCTATTACGGGGCTTTCCTCATTAGAGATAACCGCGCAGGGCGCGCTGGGCAACCTGTATTATCTCGACGGCGGAGTTTATCATCACGACCCGACCTTCTGTACGTACGTGATTTCCCTCGGCGCGGCAGACAGCCATTACGGCAACGTTTATTACAAGGCTTCCGCCTCGTCTACGGACGCGGGTGCGATTGCCGCAACAGTATATACGGGAGCGGGAAGCAATAAGGTCTACGTTCGCGGAACTATAAGCGGATTTACAGAGGTCACCTCTGTCAATCTCGCGGCATTTGCAGACCTCGATTACTTCGTGAAGGAAACCGCCACATCCCCGTCTTTCATTATTCCTTTGAGCGACCTGTCCATAACGGAAGCGGAAAACGCGCTGAAATATTCGTTGAGAAGATGTGAAACGATTTACGTCAAGGACGATATGGGAGACTTTGTATACGACGGCGGACAGTACGTTTCATATGACGAAAGCGTACATTCCACTCTCGATCGTTTCACAAAAAAAATCGGATATATTTCCACCGCGAACGAGCTTTACGTCATTCAAAGCGGAACGGGAGACCGTACTCCTATTTATGAAAACGCGATGACGGTTTCCCGGTACGTCCACAAAAAGAGCGCTCCCGTATTGCTTCTTCTTGCGACGGGCACCGTATCTAATATGAGCGATATCATAGAAAACGCGACCGTCAGCAACCTTATCGACGCCGAGGAGGGAAGCCTTTTCGACAACGAGATGATAAAAAATTCCAAAATTTCCGAGCTCGGCAATGCATTTAAGGTTCTGCTTGCGAATATGACAATCGGCGATTTGATACACTGGTCAAACATAGAGGGTATGAACGGCACTGTCAAGGAGCTGTTGAAAACGGTATCCGCAATCGACTTCTTCACAAGTCTGGAATACAAGGGCGGCGTGATGTACGTCAATATGTTTAAGCTGTACGGTTATGAATCGAACTGATAATTTTAACAGCATACGTCCGTACCGTACTGCGGACGCCAAAACGGTGCGTTATATCGCGCATTCCGACTTCAAGGACGACGCTATGAACGCCGTCTGCGCGGTCAGATGCGATTATTTTATAGACTTCGAGCCCGAACACGGCTTCGTCGCTTGCGACGAATTCGATAAACCCGTCGGATATATACTCTGCTCCGTCAACAAAGACCGTTTTTGGCATCTTTATCCGGAATATATCTCCCAGCTAAAACGCATGAACAGAAAAATGTATTCCGAACAAAATCAGAATTTCAAGCAGCTTTCAAATCTTCCGCAGGGCTATTCCGCGCGGTTTGTAATAAATGTGCTCCCCTCTTTTCAGGGTAAAGGTAAGGGAAAAGCGCTCGTTCAGCGTCTTGTCGGTCATTTGTCGGGAATGCATGTTGACGGAATGCATGCCGTAGCCGATTCCGACTCGCTTTCGGCATTCTATGAAAGACTCGGATTTGACAAACTGTTGCGTATAAATAAGAAATTCACCGTTTACGGTCTGTCCTTTTCAAAACTTCCCGCAAATTTTAATTCTTGACGCGCAATTTTGAAAATTTTCTTGACAAAAGCGTCATATAATATTATTATAATCAAGCATCAATAAATTGCCTGTTTAGCTCAGTCGGTAGAGCATTCGGCTGTTAACCGAAGTGTCGGGGGTCCGAGTCCCTCAACAGGCGCCAAGCAAGCACGACAACTGTCGTGCTTTTCTTTATATATTCCCGAACCCCCTGCGGCAATTTTTGCCGCGCGCTTTGCGCTTCGACACTTCTTCCGAAGTGGACGCTTCGCAGTTTTTTGCGGATAAATCCGCCTGCTTCGCTACTTCACGGGGGTCCCACACTTCGTGTGTTTGCTTTTTTTTAATTTCTATAAAGCCAATTTCTCAACTTTCTCAACAGGCGCCAAGCAAGCACGACAACTGTCGTGCTTTTCTTTATATATTCTCGAACCCCCTGCGGCAATTTTTGCCGCGCGTTTTGCGCTTCGACACTTCTTCCGAAGTGGACGCTTCGCACACTTCGTGTGTATGTTATTTCAATCTTTTCTAAGCAAACTTAATATTTGTATAATAGAATAGTTTACTTGTTTTTTTATTTATAAATTTTTTATAAATATTGTAAAAACATTCATATCGCTTTTATATGTTTTCTTTCGGTGCTATAATGCGTTTATGGCAGAAGTTATACTCGACGCATTTTTGGACAGTCTGAAAATTTTTGCGGTCGTTGCGGTTTTCACGTACATAATAGCCGCGATAGAGCCGTTTTTATCAAACAAAATCAGACTCAACGGAAAACTCGCCCCGCTTATCGGCGTGAGTATTTCTCTATTGCCTCAATGCGGATTTTCGGTGGTCGCAACCGATTTATACAAAAAACGTCACATAACCGTAGGTACGCTGATAGGCGTTTTTATCGCCACTTCCGACGAGGCTCTTCCTATCTTTCTCAGCTATCCGGAAAAAGCTCTGCATATATTGCCGATTTTGGGACTAAAATTTGTTGTCGGATTGATTTTCGGATATCTAATTGATTTTATTTGTGTAAAGAACCGCCGCGCCGTGCGCCACCATATCGAGCATTGCAATGATGAATACCGTATTCGCCTTATGCACTGCGACAGCGCTGAGCTTGTTGTTTCGGAGGATTGCAAAGAAAAATGCTCATGCGAGGAATGCTCTCACTCCGAATGTGAAAATCACAAAGCTCATAACGAAGAAATCAAAAGCGGAAAAGGCGTGCTTTACAAATATAATCAGAATTTCGTCAAAAAAGAAGATAAGAGAAAAAAAGCGGAAAGATTTTTGCTTAAACCGCTGCTCCACTCTCTCGAAATATTCGTTTACGTTTTCATCGTGAACATAATTTTCGGAGTTATTTTACATTACGTCGGGGAGGATAAAATAATTGCGTTCATCTCCTCCAACAAATATATAGCTCCTTTATTTTCAGTGATTATAGGCGCTGTTCCCAACTGTGTTTCTTCCATAGTTTTAAGCGAGCTTTATATTATGGGCGGTCTCGGCTTCGGTGCTACTCTCGGCGGACTTTGCATGAACGCAGGGCTCGGTTTTATGCTGCTTTTTAGAGATACGAAGCATTTGGGTCGCAGTTTTGTCATATTTTCGGCAACTTTTTTAATAAGCGTTTTCACAGGATATATTTTCTCACTCATATTCTCTTTCGGCGCTCTTCCTTTCTGAGTGTTGACAACTTAGCCCGTATGTTAAGCAAATGTTGAACTCTTTTGAAAACTATCCACAAAAATTAAATGCATTTATTACAAAATATTGCGATTTTATACTATGCCATACAACTAAACATAGTGTTTCAATGATATTTTTCCACTTGTCAACAGAGCTTATATATGTTATCATTATTAAAGATAAAATATAATAAACAATCAGGTGAAACGTATGAAAGTTTTGTGTCAGGGAAACGAGTTGAGCGACGCTCTCTCTAAGGTTGTAAAGGCTCTTCCCGTAAAAAGAAACAATCCTATTCTTGACGGAGTCAAACTTACGGCGGTAGGCGACACTCTCACTATATTCGCAACGGATCTTGAGCTTGCGATAGAGAAAAAAATAAACGCGCAGGTGCTTATCGAAGGAGAAACGGTTGTCCCCGGCAAGCTGTTTGCGGATTACGCCAAAAAAATAGAAGAGGAACAGATAGAGCTCGACGGCACGATAACTACAAAACTTATCATAAGGTATCTTGACAGCGAATTGCAGATAAACTGCATGAGCTCGGACGAATACCCTGTTTTCAACGAGGTTAACACCGAAAATTCCATAATACTTCTCAAAAAGGATTTCAAGGAGATTATAGGAAAGGTGCTGTTCGACGTCGCTTCAGACGAAGGACGTCCCAATCTCCGCGGAGTATGTCTGAACGTAAAGGGAGATACCGTCGAGGCGGTGGCTTCCGACGGATACAGGCTCGCTATTGCCAACGCGCCCGTCAAAAACAACGGCGTTGTAAACAAAATTATAATCCCAACAAAGAGTATAACGGAGCTTAGCCGACTTATAGACGACGGAGAGGAAACGGTCACAGTATACGTAGAGAGGAATTACGTTATGGTGGATTTGTTCCACACCAAAATAGTGACGAGGCTTATTGGCGAGGAATTCCTTAATTACGAAAAAATCATTCCTCCTAATTTCGGGACCGTCGCTACAATCGACAAAAAAATGTTTGAAAGCGCAGTCGAGCGCGTATCGCTTATAAACCGCGTCGGCAAAAATTCCAACGTCAAAATAGAAATTAAGGAAAACGCGGTTATGCTCAACGCGAAGAGCGAGGACGGCGAGATAAATGAAAAGGTGGTTATAGGTCTCAACGGAAAGGATCTTACGATAGGCTTCAACCCCAAATATCTCATCGACTGTCTGAAAGTCATAGACGAGCCGTTTATAACCTTCAATTTCAACACGTCGACGTCTCCTGCGGTTATCGAGGGTGAGAGCGGAAAGTGGAAATATCTTATACTGCCGTTAAGAGTTATAGGTTAAGATTGAAAACATAATATAAAGAAAATCCGCCATACAGCGGATTTTTTTCTAATGCTATAAAATTTTCATTATCTTATAAAAGATGAAAAGTATAAAAATAAAAGTCCGCAAAAAGCGAACTGTTTTTTTATTAAATAACGGATTATGAAGACGGAGAAAGAATTTTGCTTATCTGTTTAGAAGCATATTCTTTATATCGGCAACAGTTATGCGTATGCGCGGATTCACTTTGATTTCGTCCGTTATTTTGTCTCTTGCGTGAATTATCGTAGTATGGTCTCTTCCGCCGAATATCTCTCCTATCTGAACTAGCGGCGTAGGGAGAAGCTCGGTGATGAGATAGATAGCGACCATTCTGGGCTCGACGAGATTTTTGGTTTTCTTTTTGGAAAAGAGGTCTTCCGTAGATATTTTATAATATTTACAGACTGCGCCTACTATATCGCTTGTGTCTATTGTGTCCTTTTTATCCTCGATAAAGTCGCTCAGAGCTTCCTCGGCAAGCGCGCGCGTGGTAATCGTATTGTTTGAAAGAGAGCTAAAAAATATAATTTTGTTGAGTAAGCCTTCCATCTCTCTTATATTCGAGGTTGAGTTTTCCGCAATAAATTCAGCTACCTCGTCGGATAGAGAAAATCTCGACTGCGCGGCTTTGTTTTTAAGGATAGCGACCCTCGTTTCCATATCGGGAGCCTGTATATCGACCGTAAGACCCCAGCTGAAACGCGTGCGAAGTCTGTCTTCGAGCGTTGTAAGGTCTTTTGGGGATCTGTCGGAGGTGAGTATGATTTGCTTGTTTTCGTGATACAGGTCGTTGAATATATGGAAAAAAGCCTCCTGCGTCGCGTCCTTGCCGATGAGAAACTGTATATCGTCTATCATGAGGATATCGCAGGAGCGGTATTTTTCTCTGAAATTGGTGTTATCCTCGGGAGATTTACTGCGTATTACGGATATAAGCTCTGTTACGAGCGTTTCCGCGCTAACATAAAGAACGTTGCTTTTTGGAGACTGCTTGTAGATAAGATTTCCGATTGCGTGCAAAAGGTGAGTTTTTCCGAGACCTACGCCGGAGTATATAAAAAGAGGATTGTATTTTGTTCCTATATTTTCGGATACGGTTTTGCAGGCAGCCAATGCGTATGCGTTTGACTTTCCTTCGACAAATGTATCGAAGGTATATTTTTCAAGAAAGGGACATTTTTTGACGGAGCGCTGGTTTTTTTCCGTTTTTGAGGGCGACCCGCCGTTTTCAAAAAACTCGTTTTGCTTTTCCATATACTCCGCCGCCTGAGATTCCAAAATCACTATAACGTCAGAAACCGACGGATTTTTGCTTACGACCACGCTCTTTATTCTGTCGAGATATTTTGTTTCTACGGTGCGCTTGGCCTGCTGTGCGATGGTAGACAAAACCAGCTTGTTGTCCACAAAACAAACGGGTTTGAGTTTTTCTATCCATACCTCGTACACTATCGTCTGAAAGGAAGTAGAAAGCTCTTCTTTACATTCGACCCAAAAATTTTCTATATCTACCATATAAAGAATTATATCAAAACGGGCGAATAATTCAAGCGAATTGCAAAAAAAGAAAAAACAAATAAAGTAAGTTGAAAAAAGGTCGCATCTAAGATATACTGTCAATATGAAAATTCTCTCGTTGGAGTTGAATAATTTCAGAAATTACAAGCGCGTAAATGTCGATTTCGACGACGGGCTCAACGTGCTTTACGGAAAAAACGCCAGCGGCAAAACCAATATGCTGGAAAGCATATATCTATGCTCCATATTTCACAGTCCCCGCACCGTAAAGGACAAGGAAATGGTGCTGATCGGAGAAAATAAAGCAACCGTATCTCTTACTCTCAAAACCAAATATAAAAAACAGACGATAAATCTGCAAATAGACGACAAAGGGAAGAAAAAGGTACTTGTGGACAACATTCCGCTAAATCGCGCGGGCGAGCTGTTCGGAGTGCTGGGCGTTGTGTTTTTCTCCCCCGACGAAATGAAACTGGTCAAGGAATCGCCGCAGGAAAGACGCAGATTTATGGACGTGGGGCTAAGTCAGCAGCAGCGCAGTTATTTTTACTCACTTCAACGTTACAACAAGACATTAAAGCAAAAAAACAATCTCTTGAAGGAGTGGAGTAAGAGCCGCAACATAGACGATATGCTGGACGTATGGGACGCTTGTCTTGCAAAGGAAGGCGCTGTTATTATGTCCAAGCGTATAGCATATATAGACACTCTCAATGACGCGGCAAGCAGGTTTCACAACGCCATAAGCAGCGAAAAGGAAAGCCTTAAACTCTCATACGAAAGCTCTCTTGTATTCGATAACGAAAACATCAAAAAAACTAATACGGAAGAGATAGAAAAAAAACTGTATGAAAGTATTGTATCCGCGCGCGCAAAGGATAAGGAGATTGGCTACTCAACCGTCGGTCCGCACCGCGACGATATAAAAATAGAGATAAACGGCAAGGACAGCAGAAAGTTTGCGTCGCAGGGACAGCAGCGCACGGTCGCGCTCGCTCTCAAGCTCGGAGAGGTTATAATTTATAAAAACGAAATCGGAGAAGCGCCCGTACTGCTTCTTGACGACGTTCTCAGCGAACTCGATATAGACAGACAAAAGCTCCTGCTCGATATGACGAATGGCTTTCAGACGGTCATTACCTGTACGGAATTCAATCTCGATTGCGAATATAACGGAATTTACGTCATGGACGGCACGGCAAAAAATAACAAAAGAAATGAATATTTTATGTCAGCGTTAACGGATTAAAACAATAGTCATAAATTTTAGATTATAAAACACAAACGACACTTTATATAAGCGAAACGTCCGTATAAAACGGGCGTTTTGTGATTTATTGCAAATTTGATGCCGTAAAATAAATTTTATTTATTCCGTCTCAATTATCCTTTTCGTTGAAGGTACTTGAATTGTTCGCCTGTATTTGAAGAAGGTGCATTATGGCGTGAATGCGCTCAAGGTCGTCGTTGTTGAAATAGTCGATGATAATTCTTCCCTTGTCTCCGTTGCGTTTAAGAACTACCTTTGTGGAAAAGAGTCTTTTCATATCGTTGACGAACGCTTTGAATTCAAGGGGAAGCGCTTCCTTTTTACGCCTTTGCGCGGGTGCACTGGATTTTGGCGCGTTGAGATAGTTTTGCACAATCCTCTCCATATCGCGCACGGAAATGCCCTCTTCGCAGGAGAGCTTTGCAAACTCTATCAGCTTTTCCTTGTTGTCTACGGGAAGAATGGTACGCGCGTGTCCCGGCGAGAGCTTGCCCGACTTGACCATATCCATAACCTCTTCTGGGAGTTGGAGAAGCCTCAGCGTATTGGTGACGTAGGGACGGGATTTGCCGATGCGAACGGCGACTTCCTCCTGAGTAAGACCGTGATTTTCCATCAGCTCGCGTATGCCCTCGGCGGCTTCTATCGCGTTGAGGTTTTCACGGTGCAGGTTTTCTATAAGCGAGATTTCCTGAATTTCCTGCGGGGAAAGATTTTTCACGATTGCGGGAATTGTTTTAAGACCCGCTTTAAGGCTCGCTCTGAAACGGCGCTCGCCCGCGATAATCATATATCTTCCGCCCTCGCTCTTTACGAGCAGAATTGGTTGAAGAACGCCGTACATTGCGATTGAGCTCGCCATCGATTGCAGGCTTTCCTCATCGAAGGACTTTCTCGCCTGACCGGGGTTGCGGTCGATAAGCGCTATATCGATTTCCTGCGTGGGAACATCGGAAGGAACGTCGACCTTGACGTTTTCAACGTTGTCTCTGAACAATGCGTTCATGCCTCTCTGACCGAGTCCGCCTTTCACATTTGCCATAATTCACCTCATTGTTCTTTTGAAAGGAATTCGTCCGCGAGCGCGTCGTACGCGACGGCTCCGGCGCATTTTTTGTCGTACAGCGCTACGGGTTTTCCGTAGCTCGGCGCTTCGGCGAGACGGATGTTGCGGGGAATTTTTACGTCGTAAACCCTGTCGCCGAAAACCTTGAGTATCTCATCAAGCACACCCTTTGCCAGCTTTGACCTGCCGTCGAACATCGTAAGCACGACGCCGATGACTTCAAGATCTTTATTCAAAAACTTTTTGACGAGTTTTATAGTGTTCATCATCTGGCTGAGACCTTCGAGCGCGTAAAACTCACTTTGAATTGGCACGATAACTCCGCACGAAGCGGTGAGAGCGTTGACGGTGAGCAGACCTAGAGAGGGAGGACAGTCGATAAAGATATAATCGTATTTCTCCTCTATTTCGGACAGCTTATCCTGCAAAACCCTTTCTCTGCCGATGACAATCTGAGAAAGCTCCAGCTCCGCTCCCGCGAGGTCGCAGGAAGAGGGAATGAAGTCAAGATTTTCAATATCCGAATTGCGTATCGCCTCGCTTGCCGCAAGATTGTCGCATAGCACCGAGTATACGGAATGCTCGGGCTGTTTGTCGAACTCCCCGAGAGCGCTAGATGCGTTGCACTGCGCGTCAAAATCCACAATCAAAACGCGTTTGCCGCGCAAGGCGAGCGCGGCGGCGAGGTTCACGCAGGAAGTGGTCTTGCCAACGCCGCCCTTCTGATTTGAAAAAGAAATTATCCTAGCCATAAAATGAGTGTAACATAACGCGGTGGATTTTTCAAGGAACGCGAAACAAAATTATATAAATATAAAATAAATTAGGAAATAATATATACGCCTGTACTGCTTCGGCAAAAGTCGAGACGTTATCGAGCTTGATTTTCCCAGAATGAAATATTGAAATTATCAGATACGATATTCGTAAAAATTAAAGCGGATTTTTCTTGATTGCGCCGTACAGCCGCGGATATTTGGGATTTGTCGCTTTGAGCTTTTCAAAAACGAGAACTGTCCTTTTGTCTCCGCCGTAAAGCGCGGCGGATTTTATATTTACGCATTTTGCGCCGAGCTCAGAAAGAGCGCGCTTTGAGATTTCAAGCTCGCCGTCGTCCGTTTTATACGCTATAAAAACTCCCCCTACTTTGAGAAGAGGTATGGCGAGCTCCAAAAGCACGGGCAGAGATGACACCGCCCTTGCCGTCACCGCGTCGAAGGCGCCGAACAGGTTTTTCTGCTCTTCCGCTCTCCCCGCAACCGTGCTTACGTTGCCAAGTCCTATGCTTTTTGCGGCTTCGGATACGAAATTCATTTTCTTCGCGGTGGAATCCAGCGCGACAGCGCATATATCCTTTCGCGCCGCGGCGAGCGGCACGCAGGGGAAGCCCGCGCCCGAGCCTATATCGCAGAGCCTTGCGCCGAAAGGAATTTCGCTTGCGCCCAAAAGGGAATCTACGAGGTGCTTGACTATGAACTCCCCGTCTTCCTTTATCGCTGTAAGATTGAATTTTTCGTTTGCGGACAGAACGAGGTTCTTGTACGTAAGAAGCGCGGCGGCGGTGTCGCCGTCGAGCTCAACTCCTATCTCTGATGCGCGCAAGATGAGAAATTCCAAGTCGTCCATAATCGAATTTTATCATTATCCGAGACATAAATCAACCGCGGAGGGAAATTATATTTCGGATACTCTTCAATGCGCGCGGAATTAAGCGCGCGTCATAATTATCGCTGCGTTTCCGCTTAAAATTTTTTCGTTTTCAAATCTCGCCGTATTGAATTGCGCGGCGGCGGGTGGTATTATAATATAAATCGGAATTCGGAGGCGCATATGAGAATAGGAATCGTAACCGCGATGGCGGAGGAAACTCTGCCTATTTATCGCAAGCTCGGAGGCGTAGTCGAAAAAAGCGCCATACACGGCGCGCATGTTTGCAGAATAGAGCTTTCGGGCAATACCGTCTATCTTGCGACCTGCGGCGTCGGCGAGATAAACGCCGCGCTCACGGCGCAGACGCTTGTGGATTTGTTCGACGTGGAGGTTATTCTCAACTTCGGATTTGTCGGCTCTCTCAACCCCGCTATCGGAGTCGGCGAGCTTGTAATAGCCGACAGAGTATGCCACTATCAGTTCGACACTTCGCGTATCGACGGCACAAAGGTCGGACAGTATCTTGATAAGGACGACATTTATTTCAAATTGGACGGCGCGCTTATAGACGCGGTATTGGCGGCGGTCGGAAAGCCGATACGCAGGGTGGCGGTCGCGAGCGGAGACGTGTTTGTGGCGAGCGCGGACAAGAAAAAAGAGCTTGCCGAAAGGTTTGGTTGCGACATATGCGAAATGGAGCTTGCCGCGCTTGCTATCGCCTGCGAGCGAAACGGCATACCTCTGCTTTCCGTCAAAGTGGTTTCGGACAAGGCGGACGCAACCGCGCCCGTGAGTTTTGACGAGGTGGTGAGAAGAGGCATTGCGAAGTACGAGGAAATTCTGCCCGCGGTGATAGCCGCAGTGACAGGCTCTGTAAAGCCGCTTCCGCCGATAAAAAAGAAATAATAAACTACGAAAACGAGGTTTATATATTTATAATCAATATATAAACTTCGATTTTTGTAATTATCAATGCAAATAATGACAGCAAAAAAAGGCAGGATAATTCCTGCCTTTTTTGTCATAATCGGGACATTATTCTTCCGTGGTTTCAGTCGCGGTATCCGCCGTTTGCGTCTCTTCCGCCGCGTCCGATACAGTCGCGGTATCCGCATTTTCGGAGATTTCCTCCTCTTCTTCGTGCGGAGTGAGCGCGACCGCCATAACGTTTATCTTATCGCCTTTGAGCTTCATTATGCGCACGCCCTGCGTCGCTCTGCCGATTTTGCTTATCTCGTCGGCGCCTACTCTGATTATGACTCCGCTGTCGGTTATCATCATAACGTCGGTGTCTGCGGGGATAACGCTCAGGCATACGAGAGACCCCGTTCTGTCGTTGAACACGCCCGCCTTGACGCCTTTGCCCGCTCTGCCCTGCAACGGATAGTCTTCAAGGTCGCTGCGCTTGCCGTAGCCGTTGGAGGTGACGGTGAGGATTTCGTCCCCCGCCTTGACCGCGGTGAACGCGACGAGGTTCACGCCCTTTGCAAGGCTCATCGCCTTTACGCCCATTGCCGTTCTTCCCATCGGGCGCACTACGCTCTCGTGGAAGTGTATGCTCATTCCCGCGCCGGAAGCAACTATAAGCTCGCTGTCGCCGTCGGTGATTACCGCGTCGATAAGCTCGTCATCGTCGTTGAATTTGATTGCAATCTTGCCGTTGCGCTTGATGGACTCGTATTCTTCCAGAGGAGTTTTTTTGATAAGTCCGCGCTTGGTGGCGAGCATAAGGAACTTGCCCTCCTTCTCCTCGGGCAGCTTCAAGAACGCCTGAATGCGCTCTCCCTGTTCGAGTTGCAGCAGGTTGACCGCCGCTCTGCCGCGCGCGTTGCGGCTCGCCTCGGGTATCTCGTAGGCTTTCATAGTGAACACCTTGCCGAGGTTTGTAAAGAACATAAGCCGCTCGTGAGTGTTGGAGGTGAATATCTTCTCGACGAAGTCCTCGTCCTTTGCCTTATGCGCCGTAACGCCCATTCCGCCGCGGTGCTGAGCCTTGTATTCGGCGACGGGTATGCGTTTGATATATCCGCTGTGCGTCATCGAAATGACGACGTCCTCCTTTTCGATAAGGTCCTCGATGTCGATATCGCCGTAGTCGTAGGTGAGCTCCGAACGTCTGGGAGTGCCGTACTGCGCTTTGACGTCGGAAAGCTCCTTGACGACAATCGCGCAGACTTCCTCGTCGTGGGAAAGCACGAAGTTGAAGTATTCGATTTGTTTTTCGAGGTCGGCGAGCTCGGCGTTTATCTTCTCTACTTCGAGACCCGTCAGACGTTGCAGGCGCATATCGAGGATTGCCGCCGCCTGTCTGTCGGACAGAGCGTAGTTCTCCATCAGCTTTGCCATTGCGTCCTGTCTGTCCTGCGACTTTTTGAGGAGCTCGACGATAGCGTCGATATTTTCGAGCGCTATGTGCAGACCGAGCAGGATATGCTGTCTCTCCTGCGCCTTGGAAAGGTCGAAGCGCGTGCGGCGAATGACGACGTCCTTCTGATGCGCGACGTAGCTTTCGAGTATCTCTTTGAGGTTGAGTATGCGCGGCACACCGTCCACGAGCGCGAGCAGTATCATGCTGAAACTCGTCTGCATCGCCGTCTGCTTGTACAGCTGGTTGAGAAGCACCTGCGCGTTGACGTCCTTTTTGAGCTCGATGACGATACGCATGCCGTGGCGGTCGGTCTCCTCTCTCAAATCCGCAATGCCTTCCAGCCTCTTATCCTTGACTTGGTCTGCGATATTTTCGATAAGTTTGGCTTTGTTGACCTGATAGGGTATCTCGGTGACGATAATGCGGCTCTTGCCGTTTGCGAGCTCTTCGATTTCCGCCTTGGCGCGCAGAATCGCCATGCCGCGACCCGTACGGTACGCCTGCTTTATTGTGTTTCTGCCGAGTATGAGCGCGCCCGTCGGGAAGTCGGGGGCGGGAATATATTCCATAAGCTCGTCCACCGTGGCTTCGGGGTTCTGCATAAGCGCGACAGTCGCGTCTATGACCTCGCTGAGATTGTGAGGAGGTATGGACGTCGCCATCCCGACCGCTATACCGTCCGAGCCGTTTACGAGCAGATTGGGAAATCTGGAAGGCAGTACGGTGGGCTGTTCGCGCGTGTCGTCGAAGTTGGGATAGAAATCCACCGTCTTTTTGTCGATGTCGCGTATCATTTCCAGCGCGATTTTGGAAAGTCGCGCTTCCGTGTATCTGTACGCCGCCGCGGGGTCGCCGTCCACCGAGCCGAAGTTGCCGTGCCCGTCCACAAGCGGACAGCGTATGGAAAAGTCCTGCGCGAGGCGCACGAGCGCGTCGTACACCGAGCTGTCTCCGTGCGGATGGTATTTACCCAGCACCTCTCCGACGACCATAGCGCACTTGCGGTAGGGCTTGTCGGGGGTGAGACCCAGCTCGCTCATAGCGTAAAGTATCCTTCTGTGAACGGGTTTGAGACCGTCGCGTACGTCGGGTATCGCGCGCGATACGTTGACCGCCATCGCGTATGAAATGAAGGATTTTTTCAGCTCGCCGTTAATCTCGATATTTTTGACGGTGGAGTTGGCAAGGTGCTGTATATATTCGTTGTTTTTGTCGTCTCTTATGTTTGCCATAATTTCCTCCTAGATTATACGTCGAGGTCTGTGACCAGCTTGGCGTTCTGCTCGATGAACTCGCGGCGCAGCTCCGGCTGTTCGCCCATAAGCACAGAGAACAGGCGGTCGGCTTCTATCGCGTCTTCCATCGTGACTTTAAGAAGCGTGCGGAATTGCGGATCCATAGTCGTCTCCCACAGCTGTTCGGGGTTCATCTCGCCAAGACCCTTATAGCGTTGAAGCTCTCCGCTCTTTCTGCCGTTTTCCTCGTAGTATTGATTGAGGCTCTCGTCGTCGTAGAAGTACAGCTCCTGCTTGCCCTTTGCGATTTTGTAAAGGGGCGGCAGAGCGATATATACGTGTCCGTTTTCGATCAGCGGTCGCATAAAGCGGAAGAAGAACGTCAGCATAAGTATGCGGATATGGCTTCCGTCGACGTCGGCATCCGTCATGCAGATGATGCGGTTGTAACGCAGCTTGCTCTCGTCGTATTCGGCGTTTATGCCGCAGCCGAAGGCAGTTATCATCGCCTTGATTTCCTCGTTTTCGAGCACTCTGTGAAGAGTCGCCTTTTCCACGTTCAGGATTTTGCCGCGCAGAGGCAGTATCGCCTGAAAACGCCTGTCTCTGCCCTGCTTTGCGCTGCCGCCTGCCGAGTCGCCCTCGACGAGGTATATCTCGCAGTTTTCGGGGTTTTTGTCCGTGCAGTCGGCGAGCTTGCCGGGAAGCGTCGTGCTTTCGAGCGCGCTCTTGCGCCTCGCGCTCTCTCTTGCCAGCCTCGCCGCTTCGCGCGCGCGTTGCGCCGTTATGGTTTTGAGCACTAGCTCCTTTGCCTCTCTGGGATGCTCCTCGAGGTAGGTGCCCAGACCCTCCGCTACGCCCTTGGCTACTGCGGAGCGCATGCTGCTGTTGCCCAGCTTCGTCTTGGTCTGACCTTCGAACTGAGGCTCCGCGAGCTTGACGGATATGACCGCCACAAGCCCCTCGCGCACGTCCTCGCCGCTGAGCTTCTCGCTGCCTTTGAGTATGCCCGCTTTCTGACCGTATTCGTTTATAATCTTCGTGACGGCGGATTTGAAGCCGTCAAGGTGAGTGCCGCCCTCTTCGGTGTTGATGTTGTTTGCAAACGCCAGTATCGTGTCCGAATAGCTGTCGTTGTACTGCATGGCGACTTCTATCTCGCTGTCGACGTACTTCTCGTCGAAATAGATGACCTCGGGGAATATCGTCTCCTTGGTTTTGTTCATCTCCTCGACGAAGGATACTATGCCGCCCTCGTAGCAAAACGTCTCTCTGCGTTCGGGCTCGACACGCTGGTCGGATATCTCGATGACAAGCCCCTTGTTGAGATACGCAAGCTCGCGCAGACGGGTCTTCATCGTGTCGTAGTTGAAGTCCAGAGTTTCAAATATTTCCGAGTCGGGATAGAACGTGACCGTCGTGCCCGTATCCGTCGCGTCGCCTACGACCGCCAGAGGACGCTCCGCAATGCCTCTGTTGAAGCGAATGCGGTGCAGTTTGCCGTTTTGACGAACCTCTGCCACCAGCCACTCCGAAAGCGCGTTTACGCAGGATACGCCCACGCCGTGCAAACCGCCCGAAATTTTGTATCCGCCGCTTCCGAACTTGCCGCCCGCGTGCAGCTTCGTAAGCACGACCTCGACGGCAGATTTGCCTTCCTTTTCGATAATACCCGTAGGGATGCCTCTGCCGTTGTCCGTGACGCGAACCGCGCCCTCTTTGAGTATCTCGACGGTGATATGCGTGCAGAAGCCCGCAAGCGCCTCGTCAATGGAGTTGTCCACGACCTCGGTGACCAGATGATGAAGTCCGCGCACGTCGGTTGAGCCGATATACATTCCCGGGCGCTTTCTTACGGGGTCCAGCCCTTCTAGCACCTGAATGTCGCCGGCGTCGTAACTGTGTTTAATTTCTTCCGCCATCGTTCCTCCTAAATATATATAATAGATATAAATTATATATACAATAATATAGTTTATATAAATTATATCAGTGTAATATATAAAAAGCAATAGAAAATTCCTAATATTTCCAAACGGCAATATATTCGCTTTTGCAGCTCGGTTACGTATATATGTTAGATTCGGTTACGCATATTGGTTAAATAAAAACAGTTTTGCGCGCGTTGTGTTCGTTTCATTGAAAAAGCATAAATAGTCAAGTATAAAACAGTTTACATTTGAACCATACTGGCAATGAAAATCGTTGTGCGATTTCGATTTCGTGAACGCGTCGGCAAATAAAACAAACGGTGAATTTTGCTTAAATCGTCGTGCGTGAAATATCAAAATGAATTTATTCCGATTTCAATATTCGCACTCCGCTTTTGATATTCGCATTACGCATAAGTAATATATTGTTTCTGGGCTAAATATCTATATACAAAGTCGGGTAGCCGTAATTCGGCGCATATTGCTCTGTAATTTATAAACTATTACAAGATATGATATTGTCGAATCCGTACTATATCTTATAAAGCCAATCGGAGATTTGATGATAGGCTTAAATATCGATTGAATTTACAAATTCTAATTTCAAAATTTTGGAATAACAGCTGTAATCGCGGCGTAAATTCAGACATCCGAAAACAATACAAATCAAAATTATATAATTTGCAACAAAGTAATTTGCTTTATCGGGCGGAAAATATCATTCAAACGTCGGGAATGAGCGGCGATAATAAGCGGACGTACAAAAGTTTTAGTCAATCGTCTATAAAAATAATAACAGTTGGATATTTACAGACAAAAACCCATAGCTTCAAATCAAGCAAACCGCTATATTCATCAAACTCAGTTGTAGGCGTCCCCCACTATTGCAGCTATTTGCATTTACTTCAAATTTATTGATATTAATTATCGTTAAATGAACCGCAATCTAGAATGTATCATTGTCGATATGAAATAAAGCCAACGCGCAAAGTCATAGTAAGAAGTTTGAAGTAAACGTTTATTAGAATTAATTATAATGAATGTGCGCTTATCCATGCCTACGCGTCTAAAATTAATGTTTAACCTAAGTATTAAGTAAAAATTTTTGTATCAAGCGCACTTTAATCAGACACCGACATATCAGACCAATGCAGAATATATACTAATTTATTGTCGATAAAAATCAAAATGTTTCACGTGTAACAATCTGTTGATTTATATTATATTTGCTTTGCATAAACATTATGTGTGACAAATAGGCATGACGAATATGTATGGCGAACGGGTATGGCGAATGGGTATGGCGAATGGGTATGGCGAATGGGTATGGCGAATGGGTATGGCGAATATAATTCATGTCATTCCCCAACGGGGGCGCAATCGTTTGCCTTGTCGAATTCAAGAATGTGTAGTTGCCATATAAGATTTGTTTATTTTTACGCCGTATACTTAAATCGCAATGCCGCAGTTTAAGTTGGATAAAACATAAAAGTATTATTGCCGAAAATCCAGCCATCGAATTTATAGCTTTATGAGCTGTAATATTTGTATTGATTATGCTCGGACGTGTCGTGACATTGTGAGCAAACTAGCGTAGGCATAATAAGGTTTAGAGAAGCCGCTATGGCTATGTTCCACGTGAAACATATGGGAGGGGATTTTAGTTTCACGTGGAACTCATTTTGTTAAAATGCTACTAAACAGTAGCATATTTCGGCTTTTTAGTGGTGTTTTGAGAATTTGTCCGCTTTGTCCCTCATGGGATTTTAGCTAATTTTACATTCTTTCACCCAAATTTTTTCACCCATGATGTTTCACTGAAAATTGTTAAAAATTTGTAATAGTTTCACGCAGAAAAATCTATAAAAACAGGCTTATTTTGTGCATATAAATATGCTCGTTATATTTTGAAAGTTAATTTTCAACTGTCTATTTATAATAAAATTCACTTTTTCTGGCTATACAAAGATGAAGAATTGCATTTTTAAGGCTGTGCACGTAGGTTTTTTATGAATATTTATGTTTTTGTAATGGTTTTTCTTTATCGAATTGGTATTTATATTTGATTGAGCGTATGCAACTATCGGACTGGCATAACGTAACGAAATATTTTATAAAATCCATTATGGTTTACAAGTTAATTAAACATGCGGCTAATCTATGTCTAAACGGCTTGTTTTTGCACATTCGGTCTTGAATTTGAGAGTTAAAACTGATATTATTTGAATATAAACATATATATTCGGGACGGTGCGTCTCGGGAGGGAATTATGGAAGAAAGAAAGTGGTTCAGGGAGATGACCGTATATCAGATTTGGCCCCGCTCCTTTTGCGACGGCAACAACGACGGCATAGGCGACTTGAAGGGCGTGCTTAGCAAGCTCGAATACATAAAGAGTCTGGGCGCGGACGCGGTGTGGTTTTCGCCGCTTTACGTTTCCCCGCAGGCGGATTACGGCTACGATATAGCGGATTACTGCAATATAAATCCCGAGTACGGCACTCTTGACGAGTTTAAGCAGGTGCTTGACAAGGCGCACGGACTGGGACTTCGGGTCATTATGGACCTTGTCATAAATCACACTTCCGACCAACACGAATGGTTCAAAAAGAGCGTAAAGAGGGAGGAGCCGTACACGGATTTCTATATTTGGAGAAAGGGCAGAGGCAAGAACGGCAAAAAAGCCCCCAACAACTGGATGTCCACCTTCCCCGGATCCGCGTGGGAGTACAACGAGGAGCGCGGCGAGTTTTATCTGCACCTCTATGCAAAGGAACAGCCCGATCTCAATCACGACAATCCCAAGGTGCGCGAGGCGGTGAAAAACGTGATGCGCTTCTGGTTGGATATGGGCGTGGACGGGTTCAGAGAGGACGTTATAACGCAGATAAGCAAGGCGGAGGGTCTGCCCAACGGCAATCCGCTTATGCCCGCGTCTAGGGGACTCGAGCACTACGACTGCGGTCCGCACATACACGAATTCCTTTCCGAATACAGAGAGGTCTTGAAGGATTACGACGCGTTTCAGGTCGGCGAGGCTCCGTTTATGAGCCCGAAAAAGGCGCTTACCTTCGTAAACGAAAAGAAACAGGAGCTGGATATGATGATTTCCTTCCAGCATATGGAAGCGGATTGCATTATGATTGAATGGATGCGCCTGCCCTTCAATCTCAAAAAACTCAAAAAGATTTACAACAACTGGCAGACGATGCTTTTCGGAAGGGCATGGAACGTCAATTATCTCGAAAACCACGACCACGCGAGGATAATATCCCGCTACGGCAGCGAGAAGTACAGAGTGGAGAGCGGCAAATGCCTCGCGATGATGTACTCGCTGCTAAGCGGAACGCAGTTCGTCTATCAGGGACAGGAGATAGGCATGACCTCTCCGCATTTCGATAAATGTCAAAAAGGCGAGGACCCGTGGACACAGTTTAAGGATATTTCCACATTTTGCGTGCGCGACCTGATGAAAAAGTTCGGTTTTTCCGAAAAGCATATCCTCAAAGTCGCGCATACCGCGGCGAGAGACTGCGCGCGTACTCCAATACAGTGGTCCGCGCAGAAAAACGCGGGTTTCAGCGACGTAGACCCATGGTATGCGGTCAATCCCAACTATAAGGAGGTCAACGTCGAAGCGGCGGAAAAGGACCCGAGCTCCCTGCTCAATTTCTACCGCAAGCTCATAGCGCTTCGCAAGCAGTACAAGGATACGGCGATTTACGGCGAGTTCCGCCTGCACCTCAAAGGCGATAAGCGCCTGTTCGTATACGACAAGATTGCAAAGGACGGCTCGAAGCTCACCGTTGTGCTCAACGTCAGCGAAAAGCGGGTTTCGAGCGGAAAGGTGAAAAAGTATATCCCCGAAGGGGCAATGGAAGTTTTGTCCGTTTACGACGGAGCTTTGGGCAAGAACATGAAGCCGTACGAGGGCAGAGCGTATTTTACCCCCGCGAATAAATAAGCAGGACTGACGTCGGAGGAAGAGCGTGGATTTTTCGGAAGCAATAAATGACAGACATTCGGTCAGGGCGTATATTGATAAGCCGATAGACGGGGAGACTTTACGTTTGCTCAACGGGTATATAGAGGAGTGCAACCGCGAGGGCGGTTTGCATATTCAGCCGGTGCTCGACGAGCCGCAGGCGTTCGGCGGAACTATGGCGCGCTACGGCAAATTTTCGGGGGTGAAAAACTATCTTGCGCTTGTCGCTCCGAAGACGGAAGACTTCGACGAAAAAATAGGCTATTTCGGCGAAAAGATAGTTTTATATGCACAAACGCTGGGATTAAACACCTGTTGGGTTGCCGCAACGTATAAAAAAGTAAAGAGCGCTTATCTTGTAGACGAGGGCGAAAAGCTCGGAGTCGTGATTGCGCTGGGCTACGGTCAGACGCAGGGCAAGCCGCACAAAAACAAAGCGGTTGAAAAGATTGCGGATATAAACGGCGCGCCGGAGTGGTTTTCAAACGGAGTGCGCGCGGCGATGCTTGCGCCCACCGCGCTCAATCAGCAGAAATTCAAATTTACGCTTTGCGACGGAAACAGAGTTAAAGCCGAGGCAGGCGCGGGATTCTACACGAAGATAGATCTGGGCATTGCCAAATGCCATTTTGAAATCGGCGCGGGGAAGGAAAATTTCAACTGGGAGTGACGGCGCGTAAGACATTAATCGACGGAAAAAGAAAGACCTAATAGGCTTTCTTTTCATTTTACGCCGACCGCGCGCTCATTTGACAAGGGGAGAGCGGTGTAATATTATAGATATACCGTATACTAAGCGATAGGATAAAAACTATGAAAAAGAAAGTTTTTGGTTTTATTTGTTTGATAGTTGTGCTTGCTGCGGCGGTGTCGCTCGCGGCGTGCAACAAGGGCGAAGAATATACGAACGATAATACGGCTTTATTAAAGCAGTTTGACGGCGCGACTATCCAAGGGAAGACCGTTGCGCTCGACGTCGCTCCCGACGTGGAAACAGTGAGCATAGGCGAGGGCGCGTATCGGGTTTCGGTATCCGCCGGTTGCAGGTGGGCGCTGTACAGGGACGTCGCGTGTCAGATAGTCATGCAGAACAATCGCACGGACGCGCTTAAAGAGGGTCACAACAGATATTATCTCCTCGTAAGCACCGAGGACGGGGCGATAAGCAACAGATATACGCTCGACATATGGCGCAATTTTTACGCGACGGTGAATTACTTTGCGGCAGACGAGCTGGTGCAGACCGAAACGGTGCTTTCGCATACGGCGTTTCCCGTTCCTGCGCCTATAAACCGGATTGGCTACGATTTCAGAGGCTGGAACGTGGACGGAAAGGTTGTGGAGAACAAAATCGAGCGCGTTGACGCCGATATGCCCGTCAAGCAGGAAATGGAAAATTTCGAGTTTACCGCGACGGAAACGACCTGCGTAATCACGGGCGTCAAGGATAAATCCGTCGAGACCATAATAGTTCCCGACTACGTTACAAGGATAAGCGGACTCGCTTTCACCGCCTGCAACAGAGTAGTCCGAATGAAAATCCCGTTTGTCGGCGAAACGAAGGACGGCGAAAATCACGCGTATTTAGGTTATATTTTCGGAGCGGAAAACGGATTGATGAATTCCCAATGGGTTCCCGACAGCCTTATGGAGCTGGAAATTACGGGCGGCTCCAAAATTGTCGCGGAGGCATTCTACGGGTGCGACGGGCTTATGAGCGTTACGCTTCCCGCCAACGTAGAGAGTATAGACAGATATGCGTTTTACGGTTGCTCTCAGCTTGAAAGGATAAACCTGCCGAGCGGTCTTACTCAGATAGGATACAGGGCGTTTTCGGGGTGCGCGAGATTGCGCTCTATCGCAATACCCGCAACCGTTACGGGGCTTGGCGTAGAGGCGTTTTACGGCTGCGCGGGCTTGAAGAGCGTGGACGTAGGCGGCGGAATAAATACGCTCGGCAATTCCGCGTTTGCGGGCTGTAAAGGTATGACGAGCCTGACTCTGAGAGAGGGAATAAAGGGTATAGCGGATTATGCGTTTGCGGGCTGCGAGAGTCTGACCGCCGTCACGGTTCCCGACAGCGTAACGGCTATCGGAAACTTCGCATTCGAGGGCTGTACGGCTTTGAACAACGTCAAGCTCGGCGCGGGTGTTGCTACTCTCGGCAACGGCGTATTTAAGGACTGCGCGACTTTACAAGGCGTGACGATACCCGCAAACGTCACGACGATAGGCTCGGACACCTTTTCTGGGTGCACGGGGCTTTTAAGCATACAAATCCCCAATACCGTGACCTCGCTCAATCTCTCGCATATGTTCCAGAACTGCGAAAATCTCAGCGAGGTAAGTCTGCCGACGGGTATAGAGGAAATAGGCGAGCTCGCCTTTTATAACTGCAAATCTTTGACGGAAATAAACATACCGAGCGGCGTGTTGACGATAGGTCTACACGCTTTCGCGCACAGCGGACTTACGTCGATTTCTCTTCCCAACGGAGTTTTAAGACTCGGTTCGCAGGCGTTTTTTGCGTGTACGGATTTGAACGGCGCGATTCTGCCCGCAAGTCTGACGGAGGTCGGCAACGCAGTGTTTACGCTCTGCGTTGAGTTGCAGACGATAAGCTGTAAGAGCGACGCTCAACCCGAAGGTTGGGACGAGGATTGGCTTAGCGGCTGCGACGCGACGGTCGTATGGGGATATAGCGGAAATTAATTCCTATTCCCGTGACGGATTAGCTTTCACCGTCGCCGTTCAAAGTATAATCAAGCCCCTCGGTCTGTTTCTTTTTGCCGCAAATACAATTGCCGTCTGAAAAGTCGTGTTCGGCGTAATTCTTTTTGTCGCAGCCGTCGCATGTCCGATAGTGCCTGTCGCCGTAAATTATATTCAAAAGCAAATAATGTCCGAAATCGCAATGCAAGCACTCGGATTGAAGAGAGACAATTTTTATTACCACATTTGCCGTATAATACAGATGGTAGATAGCGGTCAGATTATCCCCCAAATCGGCAGCAGGGTTACGGTTATTCCGAGTAACAGCGTGTAAACCGCAAAGCCTATCATCGAGTGCTTTTTGAGCAGTTTTATGAAAAAATTTATGGATATCAAACCCGAAACAAATGCGCAGATTGTTCCGACGATGAGAGGCGCGACGGCGATATCCGCCGCCGCGTGACTTGTTGCAAGCTCCGCGCCTTCTAGTATTGCGGAACCTATGATTATAGGTATCGAAAGCAGAAACGAGAAGTTCGCGGCGGAGCTTTTGTCCACTCCCTGTACGGTCAGCGCGGATATGGTAGCTCCGCTTCTCGAAACGCCGGGGAGAACGGCTATTCCTTGCAAAACGCCTGTTAATATGCTCTTTTTGTAGGTTAAAAGTGCGGTTTGCGTAGGTTTGAACATTTCGCCGACTATGAGTAAAAACGCCGTAAGCACAAAGCCGAAGCCCAGAAACGCGCCGTCAAGAAGCGAGGGTGCGAGGAATTTGAATATAAGCGCGAGAATGACGGTCGGTACGCAGGCGGTCAATATATGCCCCGTAGTCTTCTGAAATGGCTTGCGCAAGATGGGGATCCAGCTTTTGCGCAGCGCGATAAGCACCGCAAGCAGAGTGCCCGCGTGAACCATGACGTTGAAAAACAGGCTTTGCTGACCAACGCCGAGTTTTTCCAGCAGTAGAAGATGCCCCGACGACGACACGGGCAGAAATTCGCTCGCGCCCTGTACGAGTCCGAGAATTAACGCTTGTAAAATGTCCATAAATTTCTCCGCGCGGGCGGCGTTCCGCCACTCGGGAAAACCGTCCGCATTCGCTTTACTATTGGCTTTGAGTTGTTTATAATACTTATGTTACGGGCTCGGGTTTTAGAATGAAGACGGGCTCGGGAGGGATATATGAAACTCGGTGTTGTCGGACTTCCGAACGTAGGAAAAAGCACGTTGTTCAACGCGATTACAAAGGCGGGCGCGCAGGCGGCAAACTATCCGTTTTGCACAATCGAGCCGAACGTAGGCGTGGTTGCCGTGCCCGATGAGAGGCTGGACAAACTGGCGGCTCTTTACAACAGCAAAAAAATCACGCCCACCTCCTTGGAGTTTGTGGATATCGCGGGTCTTGTCAAGGGCGCGAGCAGAGGCGAGGGTTTGGGAAATAAATTTCTGTCTCATATCAGAGAGGTCGACGCAATCGTACACGTTGTGCGATGCTTCGACGACGCCAATATAACCCACGTTGACGGAAGCGTAAATCCCGCGCGCGACACGGAAACGATAAATCTCGAACTTATATTTGCCGACCTCGAAACGCTGGACAGACGTATGACAAAGGCATTGTCTATGGTAAAGGCGGACAAAAAGTATCAGGAGGACGTGGATAGGCTTACGGCGATGAAAAAGTGGCTCGAAGACGGCAAGCCCTTGCGCAATATGGACGCGGACGAGGACTTCGGGCGTTTTATAGACGAACAGTTTCTGCTGACCTCGAAGCCAGTCATATACGTGGCTAACACGGACGAGGGCGGCATAGGCGGCAACGCATATACGCAGGAGGTCGAAAAAATCGCAAAGTCGGAAAACAGCGAGGCGATTGTGCTGTGCGCAAAGCTGGAAGAGGATTTATCGGAGCTTTCGGACGAGGACAGGGAGCTGTTTATGAGCGAGTACGGGCTAAGGGAGAGCGGATTGGACAGGCTTGTCAAGGCGTCTTACAAACTGCTCGGGCTTATAAGCTATCTCACCGCAGGAGAAAAGGAGACGCGCGCTTGGACGATAGTTAAGGGCACCAAAGCCCCGCAGGCGGCGGGCAAAATCCACAGCGACTTCGAGCGCGGCTTTATACGCGCGGAAATAGTGGATTACGCGACCTTGATAGAGTGCGGCTCTTTCAACGTCGCAAAGGAAAAGGGAAAGGTTCGCAGCGAGGGCAAGGATTATGTCATGCAGGATAACGACGTGGTGTTGTTTAGAATAAATGTGTGAGTTTTGCGCCGAATGTCACACGTAAAATGCGGTTTTATCGCATTTTACGTACGCACAGCGACAACAAAACTGAAAGTTTATATTGATTGTTTTAGTTTGTAGTTGTCGCGTGTGCTGTGAGCGCAAACGCTACTCCACGCACTCCGCAAGCTCACCGTGCTTCGTCGCATAAGGGGCAAAAAGTGAAAGAAATTTCCACTTTTTGCGTAAATATAGTTTTGCTCACTTTGTGAGCGAGCGGATAAAAAATCAGTTTGCGCGAACATGATTTCGGCAAATCGCTGTTCAAGAGACTGTACCGGCGCGTGCAGGGCGCGCGCCAACCCGAGTGCCGAGCTTGACGCTCTGTACAAGCGAACAGGCAATTTCGTTTTCTGCATGTGAGCGAGTGATATAAACAGAGATCTATGCTTGTATATGCGAGCGCCGTAAGGAGCGTAGCGACGGAATAGCGATTGTTGACTGAAAGTCCAATCGCGTTGTGTTCACCCGCCGAAGGCTTGCGGAGAGGCTCGCTTGGGAATCCCAAGTGAGAGACCGCAATAGGGGGAACACCTGAGGAAGGGGGATTTTAGAGTACCCGACGTATCCATTTTATAGAGCACGTCGCCAATACAACCAACACCAATACAAAGAGGACATTCAATGTACGAACAACAACTTTCAAAGGCTCTCGCAGTCGAGGGACTGACCGAACAGGATATAGCGGGCGCGCTCGAAACGCCAAAGGAACCGAAGCTGGGCGATATATGTCTGCCGTGCTTTAAGTTTGCGCGCGCAATGAGGCTGGCGCCGCCCGTTATCGCGGCAAAACTTATGCCGTACGCACAGGTTCTGGATTTTGTGGACAGAGCGGAGGTCGCAGGCGGATATCTGAATATTTTCTTCGACCGCGCGGTTATCGCGGAAAAAGTCAGGGAAGCCGCATATGCGGGAAAGGGAGTAGGAAGCGGAAACGAGGGCGAGGGAAAGACGATATGCATCGACTATTCCTCCGTCAATATCGCAAAGCCGTTTCATATCGGTCATCTGAGCACAACAGTTATCGGCGGCGCGCTGTACCGCATTTTCGAGCATCTCGGATACAGAGTCGTGGGCATAAACCATCTGGGGGACTGGGGCACGCAGTTCGGCAAGCTCATCGTCGCCACGCGTAGGTGGTCGTCGCTCGAAGAAGTGGAGAAAAACGACGAGTATTTCCTCAATTCGCTGTACGTGCGCTATCACAAAGAGGCGGAAGAAAATCCCTCGATGGACGACGAGGCGCGCGCCTGGTTTAAGCGCATAGAGGACGGAGACGAAGAGGCTACAAAATATTTCGACGTGTTCAAGCAGGTGACGATGAGAGCGGTCGGGAAGATTTACGACAGGCTGAAAATCAAGTTCGACAGCTATGCGGGCGAAAGTTTTTACAACGATAAGATGGAGGAGTGCCTCGACATACTGAGAGAAAAAAATCTGCTCATAGAGAGCGACGGCGCGCAGGTGGTGAAGCTGGACGAATACGATATGCCTCCCTGTCTGCTTGTCAAGGCAGACGGCGCTACGCTGTACGCTACGCGCGATATCGCCGCCGCGTATTACCGCAAGCGAACATATGACTTTGAAAAATGCCTATACGTTGTCGCATATCAGCAAAATCTGCACTTTAAGCAGCTATTTCAGGTGCTTAAACTTATGGATTTTGCGGGAGCGGAGGATTTGGAGCATATCGCTTTCGGAATGGTTTCCATGGAAGACGGAGCTATGTCCACGAGAAACGGACGCGTAGTTTGGCTTAAAGACGTGCTGGACAAAGCTGTGGAAAAGGCGGCGGCTATCATCGACGAGAAAAACCCCGATATAAAGGACAAGGCGGCGATTGCCGAGAGCGTAGGCGTGGGCGCGGTGGTATTTTCAGCGCTGTTTAACAACCGCATAAAGGACATAACGTTCTCGTTTGACAAGGTGCTCAACTTCGACGGCGAAACGTCGCCCTATCTGCAATACACCTACGCCCGTTGCGCGAGCGCGCTTAGAAAGGGCGGCGAGCCAGACTGCTCCGATATCGACGTCGGCGCGATAACCGACGACGAGGGCTACGAGGTGATAAAGAGCGTGCTGACCTTCGGCGACAGCGTGAGACAGGCGGCGAAGCTGCGCGAGCCATGCTGCGTATCGAGACACGTTATGGATTTGGCGGAGAAGTTCAACAGATTCTATATAGGGCACCGCATAATCGTGGACGACGCGGCGGTGAAAAACGCGAGACTGCTGCTTACAAAAGCTACGGCGAACGTAATTGGCGCGGGACTTGGTCTGCTTGGAATAGACGCTCCCGAGGAAATGTAAACGCAGCCGTCCCCGTCCAAAAGACGCGGGGCGGTTTTTTTAACGAAGGCCGCCGTTAAAATATCGCTTGACAGGCGCGCCGTTCGTTTATTATAATAGACAAGCGTTTATTATATAAATAAAGCAATAAATCAAACGAATAACAATCGAAGCTCCCGACATAACGGGGAGCGGACGGAGGAAAAGGATATGAAACAAACATACCAGCCCAAAAAGAGACAGAGAAATAAAGTGCACGGCTTCCGCAAGAGGATGAGCACCAAGTCCGGCAGAAACGTTTTGAGACGCCGTCGCAACAGAGGCAGGAAGCAGATTTCGGCGTAAATATGCAAAAGCAGTACAGGCTTAAAAGGAGGGCGGCTTTCGCATACGTCTACCGCAAGGGAGAAAAGTCGTCCGCAAGAGACCTGCTGCTGCTGAGCGCCCGCTCGCGCGAGGGGCTGAAAATCGGACTGTCCGTGTCCAAAAAGGTGGGCAACGCGGTCGTGCGCAACAGAGTGAAACGTTTGCTGCGCGAGGCGATAAACCCGCTTACGGACAGGATTGACGGCGGATATATGTATGTCATAGTCGCGCGCCCCACCGTCGCGGGGCTTCCGCTCTCAAGGGTATCCGAAGAGGTTGTCGCCGCTTTTACAAGGGCAGGGAAGCTGAAATGCTGAAAAGGTTTTGTCTTTTGCTGCTGTTGCTGTACAAGCGGACGCTTTCTCCCCTGACGGGCAGACGCTGCGCATATACTCCCACGTGCTCGATGTACTCGTACGACGCTATAAGCAAGTACGGAGCGGTTATTGGCATAGCGCTCACCGCGCTGAGGCTTCTCAGATGCGGACCGTGGGCAAAGGGCGGCTTTGACCCCGTGAGGGAAAATTATCGAGGAAGAGTCAAATGGCTTATTTAGGCTTTGAACGCAAACGAAAATTGCAGATATATCTGCTGGTGGCACTCGTAGTGTTGAGTTGCCTCATTTTGGTTGCGTGCAACAACGACAACTCTTACAACGTATCGGGCGGCGACACGGTCGCGGAGCCCGACCATTTTATGGCGAAATTTATGCTCGTAATCGGCAGAAGCATGGGTCCGGGCGTGAGCTTCGGCTGGGTTGTCGTTGTGTTTACAATCGTATTGCGTCTCATTCTTTCTCCCCTCGACATATGGCAGAAAATGATTGCCCGCAAAAACAGCAAGGCTATGGAGCGTATGAAACCGCAGCTGGAAGCGTTGCAGGCAAAATATGCGGACGACAAGCAGCGCTTGCAGCAGGAGCAATCCGCTCTTTATAAGCGGGAAAAGTATTCGGTTATGGGCATGTGTCTGCCCACGATTATCACGTTTGTGGTATTTTTTGTGGTTTTCGCGGGGTTCAGACAGGTTGTGGGATATCAGTTCGCGCAGGATTATAAAAACAGTCAAATTGTTTACAATAATAGTCTCAGCGAGCAAATCGAGGCGAAGTACGGCACGACCGACGCCGCCGAAAACAAGGTCTACAATCTCGACGACGTCCCGAAGGACGAAGAGGGCGCAAGGTTTTACTTCGGATACGAGGACGGCGATACGCACGTGGCGGGAGCTATGGAAAAGGCGCAGGATGCCGTCGCCGAGGCGTATTATTCCGACGGACAGAAGAGCGTAAGAAGCTGGCTTTGGATAAAGAACATTTTCGTCGGCGACAACTGGTATAAGGCGGTTCCCGACTTTGCCACAGTCACGGGTCAGTCGGGTTTTGCAAATTCCAGACTTGCGGGAATTACAATAGACGAATACAACACGGTTATGGGCAAGGTGCTCGGCACCGGCGGATACGGAAAGGGCGGTTCTTGGAACGGGCTTCTCATCCTTCCCGTTCTGTCGATAGTGCTCAGCTTCCTTTCGCAGAAGATACTTTCCAAGTCGCAGGGTCAGCCCCCCGTTCCGACGGGAGAGGGCGCGGCGGGAGCGCAGGGCTCGATGAAGATGATGCAGTGGCTTATGCCGATTATGATGGGCGTATTCGGACTGCTGTATTCGGGCGCGTTTGCGGTGTATATGTTCACGTCGTCGCTTACGGCGATAGTATTCCAGTTTGCGTTCAATATAATCGGCAAAATTATCGACCGCGCAAAGGAAGACAAATCAAACGTTATCGTTGCTAAAAGATAGGAGTCAAAATGGATAAAAGTATTGAAATTCAGGCGGGCAGTGTGGAGCTTGCCGTCGAACAGGCGCTCGAACAGCTGGGCGTTTCCAGAGATAAAGTCGACGTAGAGGTGCTCTCCGATGGCGGGCTGTTCTCCAAGGCGGAAGTGCGCGTTACGGTCAGGGACGACGCGGCGGAAAAGATGGACGCGTTTATAAACGGTGTGCTGGAACGTATGGGATTGAAATCCCGTGCGCAAGTGACCGAGGAAAACGACGTGATTGTCGTAAGGATTACGGGAGAGGACAGCGCGGTCGCAATAGGCTATCGCGGCGAAACGCTGGACGCTCTTCAATATCTTTCGATGACTTTCCTCAACGAGCATAAGGCGGAGCTGAAAAAGGTGGTCGTAGATTGCGAGAATTATCGCGAAAAGCGCAAGGAAGCGCTGACCGCGCTCGCGTTGAGACTTGCCGAGAAGGCGGTCAGACTTAGACGTAAAATCGAGCTCGAACCTATGAATCCGTTCGAGAGGCGGGTTATACACAGCGCGCTTGCGGACGGAACGGTTGCTCAGACCGTGAGCGAGGGAGAGGACGCTATGAGACATATCGTCATTATCCCCGTCGGAGTGGAGCTTAAAGACGAGCGTCCCATAAAGAGCGGCGAAAGAGAACGCGGAGGCAGGGAAGACAGGCGCCGCGGCGACAGAAGAAACGACAGGCGAGACGGAGGCAGGCGCGAGGACAGACGGCGCAGAGACGGCGGCAGAGCCGAGCGTAGACCGCGCGAGGATGAGCCCGAGGTCGAGGACGGCAACGTTTATCTCGGATATTTCACGGAGCAGGACGATTTCGTGAAGCCCGCTTCTCAATCCGGACCGCCGAAATTCAAGAGCTTCGGAGGCAAAAAGAGATTCTGATGAAAACGATAGCGGCAATATCGTCACCTATCGGCGCAGGGGGTATCGGCATAGTGCGCGTTTCCGGAGACGGAGCGCTCGGTATAGCCGATACCGTTTTTCATTTCGGCGGCAAAAGCGGCGCGCAGAACAGATGGCAGCCGTTGATGATGAATTACGGCACGTTTAGTGCGCAGGACTTCAAGGATAACGGCTACGCCGTCTATTTTCCCGCGGCAAAGGCGTATACGGGCGAGGACACTGTGGAGTTTTATCTGCACGGAGGCGTGCGTATTATGCAGGGCGCGCTCGGCGCGCTGCTCAAAGCGGGAGCTTCGCTTGCGGAGCACGGCGAGTTTACGAAGCGCGCCTTTCTTGCGGGCAGGCTGTCGCTTGCGGACGCGGAGGGAGTTATCAATATGATAAACGCCGACAGCGCGGCGGGCTTGCGCGCTGCGTACAGGCTTATGACGGGCGGCGTTGCAAAAGCGGTAAACAAAATATCCGACTCCCTCGAAGACCTGATTGCGGGGCTGGAAGCTACTCTCGATTATCCCGAGGAGACGGAGGACGAGGTCTTGCCGTCCTTGAAAGAGAGTATGCAAAGCAGTCTTAACGAGATAGACCAGCTGCTACTGACCGCTTCGGAGGGCAGGATTGCAAAGCACGGACTCAACGTAGTTCTGGCGGGCGACGTAAACGCGGGCAAATCCTCGCTTATGAACGCGATGCTCGGCGACGAGCGCGCCATTGTCGCGGATATCGCGGGCACTACGCGCGATACCGTCGAGGGCAGTATGGAATATAACGGCGTGCGCATAAATCTTGTGGATACGGCAGGCTTGCGCGAGAGCGGAGATGTTATAGAAGCGCAAGGTGTAGAAAGGGCGAAAAGGGCGATTGCAAACGCGGATATCGTTCTGCACGTGATAGACAAAAGCGCAAGGGTGCGCGGAGATTTGGATTTCGGAGAAAAATTGGTTTTCACAGTATACAACAAGTGCGACATAGGCGGCTTTGCGATTCCGCGTATGGCGTACACATTTGGAATAAGCGCGAAGACGGGCGAGGGCGTAGATACGCTTGTCGGGGCTATTGCCGCGATGTACAAGGAAAACGGGCTGACGGGCGGCGAGGTACTGACCGAGGAGAGACATATCTCCGCTCTGTACGAGGCGAAGCGCGCCGTCGAAAACGCTATCGCAAATGCGGACAGTCCCGTCGACTGTTTGCTTATAGATTTGCGCGAGGCGTACGACGCACTCGGGAGCATTACCGGCAAAACCGCGACGGAAAGCATTATCGATTCCATTTTCTCGAAGTTCTGCGTAGGTAAGTAAACTAGCGACGCAGTTGCTTCTCGTACGGCGGAAGAAATTGATATTATGAACGATTACGACGTTATCATCATAGGGGGCGGACACGCCGGCGTAGAAGCCGCGCTTGCTTCGGCAAGGCTCGGCAGGCGTACCCTTATGCTCTGTCAGCAGCTCGGCACGGTTGCCAATATGCCCTGCAATCCGTCCATAGGCGGAACGGCAAAGGGACACCTCGTAAAAGAGGTGGACGCGCTCGGCGGAGAAATGGGGCTTTGCGCGGATAAGGCTCTGTTGCAGGTGAAAACGCTCAATTCGGCAAAAGGACCCGCGGTTTTTTCTCTGCGCGGGCAGGAGGATAAAGAGGTATATCACTCGCTTATGCTCGCTACGGTGCTTAATACGGAGGGTTTGACCGTAGAGGAAAAGGAAGCGGCGGAGATAGAAACGCGGGACGGCGTTGCCGTAGGAGTGCGCGCTACGGACGGCACGGCGTATTCTGCCAAGGCGATAGTCGTGGCGGCGGGAGTCTATCTCAACAGTGCAATCATTACGGGCGAGGACGTGAAAAACTGCGGACCGAGCGGCTTCGACAGCGCAACCGCTCTCACTCAAAGCCTTATAAAATCGGGAATACCCGTGCGCCGCTTTAAGACGGGAACGCCCGCGCGCATATATCGCGACAGTATCGACTTTTCCAAAATGCAAATACAGACGGGGGACGACAGCGACAGATTTTCCTTTATGTCTCCTCGCGCGACCTTCGAGGAGGAGCCTTGCTGGCTTACCTACACCAACGAAAACACGCACAAGGTCATACTTGACAATATCGACAGAAGTCCTCTCTACAACGGTACGATTCAGGGCGTGGGACCGAGATACTGTCCGTCGATAGAGACGAAGGTGGTGCGCTTCAAGGATAAGGAGCGGCACCAGATATTTATAGAGCCCGAGGGCAGAGACAGCGAGGAGATGTATGTACAGGGTATGTCCACCTCACTTCCCGCCGACGTGCAGGAGAAAATGTACCGTACGGTGATGGGACTGGAAAATTGCAGATTCGCAAAATATGGCTACGCAATCGAATACGACTGTATAGACCCGATGAGCCTATATCCGTCGCTTGAAAGCAAGATGGTGAAAGGTTTGTATTTCGCGGGGCAAATAAACGGCAGCAGCGGCTACGAGGAGGCGGCGGCGCAGGGGCTTATGGCGGGGATAAACGCCGCCCGCGCTACGGACGGCAAGCCGCCCGTGGTGCTCGGACGCGATAAGGCGTATATAGGAGTACTTATAGACGATCTGGTCACAAAGGGCACAAACGAGCCGTACAGAATGATGACGGCGCGCGCCGAACACCGCATTCTTTTGAGGCAGGATAACGCGGATATGAGGCTCACCGAGCTCGGCTATGAAATAGGACTCGTCAAAGAGGACAGATATCGCAGGCTTTTGCAGAAAAGAGCATATATCAAGAGCATAGTAGACAAAGCTACAAAGGCAGTCGACAGAGAAAGGGCTGTGATTATATTTGAAAAAATAGGAGAGCCGACGCCGATAAAAACGCCTACCCTCGGCGAGCTTTGCCGCAGACCCGCCGTGACGGCGGAGGATATCGCGCCGCTTATTGACTCCGATTGTGACGAAGAGGCGCTTCGCGCCGCGGTTGTCGAGATGAAGTACGAGGGATATCTGAAAAAGGAATACGCGGCGATTGCCGAGCAGAAAAGGTTGGAAAACAGAGTAATTCCCGACGGCTTTGATTACGAAAGCGTAAAAGCGCTCCGAATAGAAGCGAGACAGAAGCTCGCCGAGGTGAGACCCCTCAATCTCGGACAGGCCTCGCGCGTTTCGGGAGTATCGCCGGCTGATATTGCTGTTTTGATAGTGGCGCTCAGACAGACAAAATAGCTTAATCGATAGGATTCGTATAAATTCCCACATTACCGAACGCAAGGTAAAGTTTGAGTTTTTGTTTACGCTTAGCAATAAAATCGGCTTTGTTAAAGATAAACCGTATTTGTTTGAGTCGTCGTACGTGCGTTAAACGTAAAATTTTTTATTATTACGCAAAAATTTCTCTCTCCCGTGAAAAATTTTTCTGCAAATTTCAAAAATCGGCATTTTTACGGCTTCAAACCGCCTGTTTTGATAATATGTATTTAGATATACGGTTTTTAACAAATCGATATTTTAACGGCATATTTTAGAATACCGATTTTTGCAGAAATTCAAAATATGCAAGCGCAAATTCAACAAATTTGCAAATAAATCTCAACTTATTTGTTGGTATTTGTGGACTAATTTGATGTTTTTTGAAAAAAATTCAAAAAAACTTACAAAAAATAGTTGACGTGAATATAATGTAGTGATAATATGTAAGCGTAATCAAGGAGACTTGATAAAACAGCTCATAATTTTCCCCCTTATTATAGCGAACGGCTTTGGGTGTATCACCTGAGGTCGTTTGCATTTTTTGCGAAAAAGATTTTGCGCCAGACGTTATGCCGCCCCAATTTAGAGCAGGTAGGTCAGTAAAAAGCATAAAAAGTGGGAAAGTAGGCAAAAAGCATTGAAAAAAGCGGTAAAATGTAGTATAAGAGGAGTAGCGGAATAACAGCGGAGTTAGGACGCAAAACAC
>CANDBF010000002.1 GCA_947382865.1 uncultured Clostridia bacterium | reverse complement strand
AGCATTGAGGCGATAACTTGAAAAGGTACGTCGGAAGAGTCGGACACACGAAGTGCGAGCATTGAGGCGATAACTTGAAAAGGTACGTCGGAAGAGTCGGACACACGAAGTGCGAGCATTGAGGCGATAACTTGAAAAGGTATGTCGGAAGAATCAGACACACGAAGTATGCGTATTGAGGCGATAATTTGAAAAGGTACGTCGGAAGAGTACGACACACGAAGTGTGTTAGAAGATGTCGTTGCCTACGGGGGTGTAAAACAGCCTTTCGATATCGTCGCCGCTTGCGAAGGAGAGTATCCACATAAGTTTTGCGACAGTGGCTTCGAGGGTCATACAGTGGGCTTCCAAAACGCGTCCGCATTTCAGCAGCTTGCGCCCGACCTCGTACTTATATAGGGCGCTGCCCTCGCGTTCCACCTGAGTGGTGAGCACGGCAGTCTTGCCGAGAGACAAAAAGTGTTTCAAGCGTTTGAAAAATTCCCCGTCGCCGTAATCGGGCAGTCCGCCCGAGCCGAAGGACTCAATGACCAGACCCTGCGCGTGAGAGTCGAGATAGTCGAATATATCGGGTTTCAGCCCCGGAATCATTTTGAGTACGAAAACGCGGTCGTCGAGACTGCGGAAAAATTCGGGCTTGGAGTGCTCGGTTTTTATGTAATAAAAGGGCTTTCCGTCGCGGATAATGGCGACGTTTGGAAAATCCACGCTTGTAAACGCGTTGTAGCTGTGGGTGCGCGTTTTTTTTGCGCGCGTGCCGAGTATAACGTTGCCGTCGAATACGATTTGCACGCCGTTTGCGCTGTCGTCGGCGCAGAACGCAAACGCGTCGGACAGATTTTTGCGCGCGTCGGTGTCTCGCAGATATGCGGACTTCTGCGAACCCGTGAGCACTACGGGCTTGGGCGAATTCTGAATAAGATAGGAAAGCGCGGCGGCGGTGTATGCCATAGTGTCCGTGCCGTGGGTAATTACGAAGCCGTCGAAGTCGTTGTAACGTTTTTCGATGATATCCGCTATTTTCAGCCAATGGGATTGATTGAGATTTGTGCTGTCGAGGTTGAAGGGTTGGACGGTCGTCACGCGGCATATGTCCGCGATTTCGGGCACGCAGGCTAAAAGCTCCTCGGAGGTGAGCGCGGGAGTGAGTCCCGAGCCGTCGTTTTTGGAGGCGATTGTGCCGCCCGTTGCAATCATAAGAACGTTTTTCATAACCGAAATCATTCTCCCCGTCGCAGTTTTTGCAATATACGAAATCGAAATAATATTCTATTTTTTGGCATCTAACGGCATATTTCGATATGCGCCGAGTTTGCGCCGAACCCTATTGAAAATAAAATCCGCAAAATCCGACGCTATTCGATAAGCTGTTCGTGAAGCAGAGTGTAAACGCCCGCGGCTTTGTCAATCCAATTCTTGTATATGTACATAGCGTGCTGGCGGTTGGACACGACCATTTTCAGCTCCAACAAGGTGGAGGTGTCGTTGTCTATGCGCATAATAACGTTGTAGGTGCCGTCGGGATTTTTCATATAATCGCAGAAATACGCCTGTTTTTTGCGGAAGCGCATACGGTTTTTGGTGACGTACGCCTGAATTTCCTCGCGTATAGAGGTGGGAATGCGCGCATAAAACATGCTAAGACACCCCACGCCGTCCTGCGTGATGTTGAGAGTGTTCGCTTTGGGCACGTGATAGAGCAGATTGGTGTCGATAAGCTCGGCGAGGAACTGCTTGCAATCCATATAATCCAGCCAGTTGTTGTCTGACGTGCATATATCGAGCACGGTCGCTTCGGAGAGAGGAACAGCCATTTTTTCAAATACGAAAAGAATGACGAGCTTCTGTTCCCGACTGTCAAGGCGTTTTTTTTCAGTTGCGGAGTCCATCAAATTTTCCATATCGTCTGCAAAAAACAATCATACAGGATATTCTTGCGTTTTACAAGCACTTTGCTCAAATACGCGGAAATTTTGATATGCGGTCGAAATTTGGGGGACGCGTCCGCAAGAGGCGGATTTCAATCGGCGTGCAAGCGAGTATAATAAGGTCGGCGCGAGGGTATATATGATAAGATATTAAAATATAACGACACTATAGCAAATATTCAAATTTATTGACATCGGTTTGCAATTATTGTATCATTTTGTGCGTACGGCAAATAGACTGTTCTGCGGGTCGATGTGCGAATGTAAGCCCGCGAGGCGAACGGTTCCCGCCGTAAATCCGAAAATAATATTGTGAAAACCACAGGAGGTATTTATGCAATTTCTCAGCAAAGGCGTTGAAAAATTTGTTGACGAAAGCGTTCAGCTCTGCTGCCCCGATAAGGTCGTTCTGATTGACGGCAGCGAGGAACAGCTCGAAGCTCTGCGCAAGGAAGCCGTGTCTACGGGCGAAATGGTCAAGCTCAACGAGGAGCTGCTGCCCGGTTGCTATCTGCACCGCACTCTCCCCAATGACGTTGCCCGCGTCGAGGGCAGAACTTTTATCTGTACCGAGAAAAAGGAGACGGCGGGTCCCACCAACAACTGGATGCAGAAAGACGAGGCGTACGCGATGCTCAAAGAGATTTACCGCGGCGCGATGAAGGGCAGGACGATGTACGTCATTCCCTATTCGATGGGCGCGGTCGGCTCTCCGTTCTCCAAAATCGGCATCGAGCTTACGGACTCTATATATGTCGTCCTCAATATGGCGATTATGACGAGAGTGGGGCAGCGCGTGCTCGACCAGCTCGGCGAAAGCTCCGATTTCGTGCGCGGTCTGCACGCAAAGGCGGATGTGGACGCGGAAAAGAGATATATCTGCCAGTTCCCCGAGGATAACACTATTATGTCCGTCAACTCGGCGTACGGCGGAAACGTTTTGCTCGGCAAGAAGTGCTTCGCGCTTCGTATAGCTTCGTATCAGGGCTGGCACGAGGGCTGGATGGCGGAACATATGCTCATTCTCGGGCTCGAAAAGCCCAACGGCGAGACGAAATATATCGCGGCGGCTTTCCCATCCGCTTGCGGAAAGACCAACCTTGCTATGCTTATTCCTCCCGAGGAGTTTGCGAAGAAGGGTTATAAAATCCACACCGTCGGCGACGATATTGCTTGGATTAGAGTGGGCGCGGACGGAAGACTGTACGCTATCAACCCCGAAAACGGCTTCTTCGGCGTCGCTCCCGGTACTAATGCGAAATCCAACCCCAACGCGCTCGCTTCCACGAGAAAGAACGCGATTTTTACCAACGTCTGCCATAACTTGGAAAATAACACCGTGTGGTGGGAAGGTCTTGATAAAAATCCGCCTAAGAAGGCTATCGACTGGCAGGGCAATCCTTGGGGAGAGAAGGAACAGGCGGAAGGCATCAAGGCCGCGCATCCCAACAGCAGATTTACCGCTCCCGCAGTCAACTGCCCGTGCCTGTCCTCGGAATTTGAAAATCCGCAGGGCGTTCCGCTTGACGCAATCGTCTTCGGCGGCAGACGCGCAAAGACCGCTCCGCTCGTTTACGAGGCAAGAGACTGGAATCACGGCGTGTTTGTAGGCTCTATCATGGCTTCCGAGACTACGGCGGCGGCGAGCGGCGCAGTGGGCGTCGTAAGGCGCGACCCTATGGCGATGCTTCCTTTCTGCGGCTACAATATGGCGGATTACTTCGCGCACTGGATTGAAATGGGCACAAAGACTTCGCATCAGCCCAAAATCTTCAACGTCAACTGGTTCAGAACGGACGACGAGGGTCACTTCCTGTGGCCGGGCTTCGGCGACAACCTCCGCGTGCTCGACTGGATTATCCGCCGTACCGAAGGCACCGCAAGCGCTGTGGAAACGCCTATCGGCTACGTACCCGACCCCAACGATATCAATATCGAAGGTCTCGATATGACCGCGGACGATATTGCAAACCTGCTCACAATCGATAAAGAGCTTTGGGCGCAGGATGCGGAAGGCATAGAAGAGTTCTACTCCAAATTCGGCGATAAACTGCCTAAGGAGTTGAGGGCGGAACTTGACGGTTTGAAAGCCCGTCTGTAAAACCGCGGTATTGAACGAATAACTGTTTTGGAGGCGCTTTTGCTTACAGTCTTATATCGGGCTGTTCGCAAAAGCGCCTTTCCGTGTTCTTACCTCAATACCGCGGTTTTTGTAATAATGGTTTGATGCAGACCGTTTTATTTAGTAAATCTTGATATATTCTATTCCGAGCGCGTTGGATACATCTGATGAGGACGGGCGAAAGTTGTTTGCAATACTTACCGCGCGCCCTTGAAAAACGCATCATACATTTTTAATTTTACCCAATTAGAATGCCGAAAATATTTATTTTTGAGCTTGGCGCGACATATGAAAAGCATTAAAATGCGCTGTTTGAAAAAATTGGATATTGACATATTGGGTTTATCGAGTGTAATATAATAGTGCATAAATATCGCGTACGCGTGAGCCTATACACGCGCATACGCGTAGGAGTGCGGGCTCATGCTCGTCGGGCGCACGCCTAGACGGACGGAGCGCACAAATCGGAATAGCGATTATCTCTTGGGGGCAGGAGATATCGGGGGTAGATTATGAGAAATGGCAAATTGTTTGCGAAAAAGTCGCTTAAAAACGCAGCGTGGCTGATTATGCTGTTGGTGTGTTTCGCCGTTGTTTTCACTACGGTTATGTCGCTTGACGCGTACGGCGGCACTGTTTTTGCGCCTATCGCATCAGCAGGAACGGATTTGGATAATCCCGCGACAAAAGATGAGAGTATTTTGGGCGCTTCGGACCCCATACAGGGCAGTTTGAAGGCTTCGGATTTGAAATCGGGCAGTACTGCGTTTATCGGAGCAGGATTCAGCACGACGTCCTGGTCGGCTACCGCGGACCTCTCGGGAGTACAGGCTTCCGCGGCGAATATGGAGGTGTATAAGCCGAGCACGCAAGGCAAAGTCAAACTGTATTTGACAGAAGGCAATTCAAGCGCTGACGCGGGCAAATTCAGCTGGGGCGTAAAAGAATCAAAGCTGTCGTATACCGCCGCGATGGCAATTAATTATAGACTAAGTGATTTTATGATAAAGCTCCTAAACAATGACGGCTTTACCATAAAGGCAACGGTTACCGCTAAGCTTACGACATCTAACGTGGCGAAAAACGATGGATGGGTGGCAGGAACGGGTCATAAAAAAGGAACTGTCTATTTTGGTTTGGAAAACTCCGCGGCTAAGGTCAGAGTCAGTACGGTCAACAGCAATTTGGGTAGTTATTCCAAGCCTTGGGATAAGGACGCCGAGGCTAGCAATCATAGCATAAGTCAAGAGATTACGTTGGCAAAAGAGAATCCTATTCTCGCTTTGGGATTCGGTATGAAGTGGGGAACATTGACGACTTCGGGAGAGGTCACCCGAAGAATGACCATAAGCGATATCAAAATTGCATTCACCGTTACATATTCCCCCAAAGCGGACAGTTCGAGCCGTTCCTTCAACGACGGCGCGGCCCCCATACTCACCAGGCAATTTGTAGGCGGCGCAACGGAAGTTTATACCCCTAATATTGCTTCTAACACAAATCTTCCCGTTTATTATGCGGGACTGGGCAAGGATCTCGACTATTCGCTGGATAAGGTCACCGCAGGCAAGGGCGGCGCTCAGCTCAGCTCTTATACAAATACGAGTCTGGGAACGATTGGCGGTTACAATTACTATAAAAAAGCGGAGATGCAGTTTAACGACGCGTACGATTACTCTTATTCGTCGACTAAATTCACTACTCCGAGCGATTATGCCGGAATAGGCGCGTATCTAAGAAGCGGAACCTCGTGGCTGTCGAGGTACGGGACTACTACTTACGATAAGTTGAACCTCAATACGATGGTTTCCGGCATAAAGACCGTGATTGTTTCAGTAGGGTCAAGTTCTGCGGAGTTTACTATTTACAATCTGACGGGAACAAGCTCGGCTAAGGATTTCGGGTCATACGGTTACGCTACGGTGAGAAAGGATTCCCGCAATCAGGTGGTCGTAACGCTGTATATGAGGACTAACGCAGAGGTTAACGTTGCCGTTGCGGATTACGGCGGAATGGAAATCAATGTTACCACGACGTTTTCGGGTATAGATACTACGGCTCCCAGTTCGGTGAGTACTTCAAGCAACTTTAATATCGACTCCGCACAGCATCCTTTTTTGAAAACGAGCACAAGCCAGTTTAATGCCGCTCCGTGGTATAAGGAAACCCAAGTATCCATGGAAGTGGACGTGACGGGCTCGGTGAACGACAGTCCCTACGGAGAAGCAAACAAGTCTCCCGTGCTGTGGTTTTACGCGGTGAAAAAAGCCGATTATTCCTCGGGGATATCGGGGTTGACTACGTCGACAGCTGCGAGCGTGCTCGGCAGCGCGTCCGACAAAAAATATAAAAATCTGATTCCGATAGGCTTCGGAAAAGAGTCCAAGTTTAATTTCGATTTCGATTTTACGACGGGAAAAGCGAGGGGCTACGGTCTTACGGGATACTCGGCGGGAAATCCCTCGGGGTTAAGCGAGGTTTCGGGCTCTGGTTATTATCAGTTTACTTTCTACGCTATGGACGCGGCGGGAAATATAAGCTCGTCCACGAAATCCTATTATATGAAGGTCGACTGCGAAAGACCGCAGTATAACGTGGAATTCAGCTTCGACAAGAGCGGAAACATCATAAATATCCCCTTTGCGGAAAACGGAAAGATTTGGGCAACGGGCGAGGCTACGCTCAAACTGGTGTTCGACAAGGTTAATATTTCGGGAAATACCATACTTTTCAACGACAACGCAAACCCGTCCAACCGCTTTATGATCGTCCTCAACAGAGACAATAACAACAACGACGGGAAGCCTTTCGGCTGGTACGATGGCGCGACAGTCGATTTGTCGTCTAATTCCCGTACGTTTACGGTCGTATCAAGAACGGGAAACACGCAGGTCACTATTACCTATAACGAGCTTTCGGTCGGAAACAATCAGGGCGCGGAGCTTGTGTTTACCTTCCAAGGAAAGGTCGACGACGCTTTCCCGACGGTCGCCTGGCTTACGGAGTTTACGGCTTATACGGGCATATATGCCAGTCCCGACGCAATAGCTACGGACGAGGACAACCAGAAAACCGTCTGGAAGAACGTGAACGAGGATTGGGGCGAGGTGAATATCCTCATAGACAGAAATAATCCGACTACGCCAGTCGTCCTTCACGACTACCTGCACGAGACGGTCAACGATGACGGCAATCTCTCTCTCGTAGACGGCGTCAACGGTTACAGCTGGTCCAAAATCATAAGAAACTGGTATACGGAAGAATACAGCATTACCGCGAGCACGGTATTCAACGATTCCGTTCTCAATATCGACGCGTATAAGAACGGTCTTAAAATCTATTACGGCATCAAGTACGTGAGAACCGAGAGCGACCTTGCCGCCCTTTGGGAGAACGGACAGGACGTTATCGAGTCCAAATACAGAAGTTTTGCATACGGCGACGACGCATGGAAGAGCAACTTCGGGCTTGCGGACGGCGTAGACGCGGACGCAAGACTGGATTTGGTTATCGACCTAATAGCCGTCAGAAACGCGGGAATGCGCGTGGTTTACATATGGGCGGTCGATCAGGCGGGCAACTGCTCTGATATTTCCATACAGTATATTCTGGCGGACGCGCAGAATTATAACATCACGTCCGAGGTGCGCGCGAACGCGCAATTGGAAAGCAAAACCGCCTCTATCGCGCAGAGAAAGGACGCCGAGAGCGGCGCGACTTCCTTCAAGCGCGGAGAGACCGTGACGTTTGACCTTACGCTGTCTACGGGCTACGTTCCCTATATGTTTACAAAGACGGGCAATAACGGCGAACCGTTTACGTTGCTTGAAAATTACAATCCCACGCTGGGATGGAGACTTAACGACGGCGCGGCGGATTATGACGGAATTATCGCTTTCGAGCCGTATAATTCGCTGACCTATACCGTGGACAGCAACGTCGACCTCGGCTCGCTGGATTCCAGAACGAAATTCACGTTCTCGCACAGAAAGGTCGTACATTACGACGTAATAAATATAGCAAACAATAAGGTTACGCTGCATTACAATTCAAAAGCCGCGGTCATTCCGCTGAGTTACAGCGACCTCGAATCGAAGGGACGCTTCGTGTTCAGATACGTAGACTCAGACGGCAACGTCCTGTATAAGGATACGGACGGCCAACCTACCGCGGACATCACCCTCGCGGAGGGTTATAACGAAAACCCGGAGCTTAGCAATCCCGTATATTTCCAAGCGATTACGCTCGGCACGTACAGGGTGAGAATTTACATACCCCAGCACGACGACAGTTACGTGACGGACAACTATACCTCCGCCTCGAACGTACAGACTTTCGAGAACTGCACCATTGACGTGGAAATAAGACAGGGCGAGGTCACCGTAATTGCAAAAGCTACGCAGAGCATGTACGGCGTGAAAATAGAGCTCGATTACGAGTCTGTCGGCTTCAACCCCGCCGACGGCGCGCTTATGGGCGAGGAGCTTGTCGGAACGCTTACGTTGAAGGGAATTACGGGTTGGAAAAACAACATTCTCGATATCGGCGAATATGATGTTACTTACGATACGCCGTTCTCAATAAGCGAAAACTATAAGGTCACGTTCGAGGGAAGCAAGCACACCGTCACAAAGAGACCCGTGAGTATCTCGACTTGGGCGAAGTCCAAGAACTACGGCGACCCCGAGCCCACGTCTTATGTATTCGGTGTGGATTCGACCCAGTTCAAATGGTTTACGGATTGGGGTACGACCTACACGGTGGATAAAATCGTCAAGGATATTTTCGGCGCTTATTCCATGCATGAGGAGCTCGGCTCTCTCAACGGCAAGGCTTATTATCTGTTCGATATCGGCAGAGGCAGCGGAATAAGCCGCGAGCTCAGCGACGCTACCGAAAACGTGCCCGCGGGCGACGGCTACGACTATATCGTGGACACAAAGCTGTTTAATATCAGCGATAATTTCAGCCTGTCGGCGCAGAATACGCAGAAATTCAATATTCTGAGAAGAAAGGTGACGCTCGACGTCAGCGGAGGAGAAACTCTCCTGCCCGCGGGCGCGTCCTACGACCCGTCGGCGATAATTCCCGTATACAGACTTACGGGCGACGACGGCGCTTTGAACGACAAAATACAAAACGAAATAAGCGCGTGCCTCGCAGGAAAGCTGTCGCTGTCATCCGATACGGTCGCGCCGACCTTGCCTATGCCCGATAAATACAGCTCATGGGTGTGGCACGAGGTGCGTCTGGACGCTTCCGCAAACACGCGGAATCTCGAATTTGAACTCGGCGACGACGTGGTTTACATAATCGGTTTCGCTTCGGGCAGCGCGATTTTCGTCAGAATGAAGAGCAACGAAACGATTTCGTTCGTATTCGGCACCCAGTGGACGGACGGATTGCTGAACTTTGCGGATTTTGCGGATAAATTCGAGCTTTCGTCGGAGGACGGAGTACCCGAATACGGAGTCGAGTTTGATAATATCGACTGGGCGCTTACTTTAAGGAACGTCGATTTCGGAGCGTATATTCCCGTCGGATCCCATCAGATAAGCGTATCGGAGGCGCAGCTGTCCAAGGACGGAGCGGCGCTGTCGGGATATTCCGTGCTCGTGGAGTCCTTCAATATTACCGTTACTGCGGCGCCTATTGTGGTCAGACCCACAAGCCAGACTCAATATAAGGTGTACGGCGAAGCGGAATCTATTTACGGAATAGGATTTGAAATCGTTTCCGTCGGCGGCAAGCCCATCGCGGGCGACGGCTCGTTTGCGGGAATTTCCTATCAGACTATTTTGAGTCAGATTAAGGGTGAATTTGCAAGAGGTCAGTATGCTAAGAGCGGAAACTTCTCCGTCATTGCGGGACAGTATAGCGACGCCACGGATGAAAACGGCGTTATCTTCGGCACCGACGGCTGGTATTACGGTTATGCCGAGCGGAGCGCGTTCGGTTGCGATAATTCCAACTTTACCATAGTCACCGATATAGACGGCGACGTGCGCTTCTACGTACAGCAAAAATCCATCGACCTCGACGCCGCGAAATTCGTCGGAGTGAGCAGGTCGTATACGGGCTTTGTGAACGTAAGCTACGGAAAGACCGTGCCTTACGATATTTCGGCGGATCTTGCGCGCGCGCAGGACGACGTCAGACTTTCGATCGTCGCAAATTACACGGAGGAGGGCTCTATCGAACAGCCGACCGACGTGGGTATAATTATTACGAATATCAGGCTCGACGGAAATCAGAAAAACAACTATAAGCTCGGCTTTATCAACAATACGAGCTCTACCGCGGAGCTGTTCGAGGGCTCGAACAAGGTCAACCGCGCGGAGATTTCCGACAGCGTCAGCGTTATTATATATTATATAAATAATAATACCGATATAAGTAATACAGTACATATCCAAATATATACGGGCTCGGTTGCGGTGCGCAAATCGGATTTCACTATCACCAAGCAATACGACAACACCGTGAAATTGGAAATGAGCGCGGTTTCCATAAGGGATTACACAGACGATAACGGTTACGGCACGACTACGCTTTATAATATATGGAGGGACGGAAACGTTTCGATTGTCGAAGGAGTTTCCTATCCCAAGTCTTCGCTGAGCGATTCGCATATGATAGGAGAAATCGTGCTGTTCTTCCCCATTAAGGGCGCAAGCGGACTGGAAATCATAAATAACGTCGCGGGCTCCGATTATAACGACCCGACAGTGATAGTGGAGGCGGCGCTTGTAAACGGCGTCGAGGGAATTAAGATTACGCTTAAAAACGTGTCGGCTTCCATCACCAAAAGAGTGCTCGGGGTAAATGCGTTCGAGAGCATAACTCCCGTAAACAGAGCTTACAACGCCAATGCGATCGTCAATACGCAATTTGTGTTTGCGGATTCCGCTCTGGCAGCGGGAGAGGACGCCTCTACCGTCGGTCTTACGCTTATGGCGTATATAGAGGGAAATAACTACGGCACGGGCGATCACGCGATTGCGTTTGCGGCTGTCGGCGACGATAAAACCAATACCAAACTGAAAAGCAACAACTACTTTATCGACATCGAAGCGTTGAACAGGTATTATTTTGCGGACAACGCAAAGACGGTCAATATTTCGAGAGCCAAGCTCCTTCCGAATATCACCTTCGGCGAGACTGACGAGCAGGGCGTCTTCCACGATTATAAGACTTACGACGGAACCTACGACGTGCCGTACAAGATCAACGAGGGAAATCCTCTTACCACTCTCGAATATTCAAAGGAGCTTGCCGCGGAATTGGCGCAGTTCAGCATCGTAGGCACTCCCGAATACAAACTTTCCTCAAACGGAAACCTCGATATGAACGTTGCGTTCGACGCCGAGGGAAACGTTATTCTGCATAACGTTATGGTCATCGGTCTGCAAATAGCGGAAGGCAGCTCTACCTCTTATCTCAGCAACTACGAGATTTACGGCGAGAGATATTCGGGCGGCGAGTACGTTTGGGTAGGAAGCGTGGCAAAAGACGTGATTGACGACTTCGAGATGCGCGGCGCGTTTATGGTCAGAAAGAACAGCATCAAACTTCTGCCCAACAACGTTTTTGTCAAGGAAAAGGTTTATGACGGCACAAGAGACGCGGACATTAGCGTCGATTTGCAGGGTACGGGCATAGTCGAAGGTCACGAGAAGCATATAAAGGTTACCGCCGAGGGTATGTTTGCAAAGAGCATTGTGAGCGATAACGTTACCGTTCAGATAGGAAACGCGACGCTTATCGCGACCACCGATGGCGGACAAACCTATATCAAAAACTACGTGCTCGAAGAGTATAGCGAGAGGCGCATCGCAGGTATTATGCCAAGACCCGTAGGCGTTACGGCGAGTCTTGGAGTTAAGACCTATGACGGCTCTGCGAGAATACCCGGCAGCGTGCCGGATATTACCACGGACGGTATTTTCGACGGCGAGAAGGGCGCTTACGCGGTGTTGGCATCGGGCGGGGCGTATTATCTCGATAAGAACGTCGAATACGATATGAGCGGCGAAACACCCGTGGTCACGGACAAGCAGGGCGTGATTTACAATCCTGCGCTCCACAGCAACAGAGGAATGGTCAACTATCAGCTCACCAATGCCGTGAATACTTACGCAGGAGAGGGATATATCGCGTATTCCATCGAAGGCAAGATGTACTACCACGAGGTGTATGGCGGCGATAAGACGGGCGCGAACGTGACGTATTATTATCCGCTTCCTACGGCGAACAAGTATATCGACATCGATTCTCCCCTTGCGGCGGCGGACGGAGCCGCTATGACGAGCGGATTGGTCGTGGGACGTTACGTCCTGAACGAAAAAGAGGTTTATGCCGTCGATTCGGCGTATAACGGCTCGGTTAGCGGAACTATGCCGTCGCTGACATACGTCAGAGGCAAGGGTCGCGTAGAGCGCAAGAAGGTATATATTTCTTCCGCCGGTATTAAGATGATTGACGGCTCGCAGGCGTTCGAGAAGATGTTCGACGGCACGTCTAAGTTCTTCGGAGAGGAGGATGTGGACTTCTATTATGAAGAGGGAAGCATTTCGGGCGTAGTGGAAGCAGACAGAGGCAAGGTGGAAATCCAACAAATCCTAGGCGAATTCGATAAAGCGAACACCACCGCAAACTACGTCGTCTTTACCGCGCAGGGCATAACCGGCGAAGAAGCCGACAACTATATTATCGACGACACCTCTATGACGGCGAAAATAAGAGGCAAAATCAAGAAGCGCACGATAATAAGCAATCTCAAGGACGGCACGATTGTGTACGGAGAAAATACCAATCTGGTCGAGGGAGATATCACGTACAGAGTGCTTGGAAACAGAGTGCTCGTCGACAGCACTTCGCGCGTCTACGAGGAAAAGCAATACGACCTCGATTTGTGGAACGGCGGTCTGTTTATGTCCTTTGCCAATTACGCCGAAATGATGGGATATAAGGACGACGATTACAAGTCTAATCCCAATCTTAACGTGTTTGTCAAGGACGGTGACGGTTATATCCGCAGCGAAATCACGGATATTGCAAACATTGAGTATTTCATAATGCTATCCAGCATAACCGAGCTCCCGACCGCAAAGGCGAAATTTACGGTTTCCAAGCCGTCGGCGAATACCTCTGCGAAGTTTGTGCTTGCGGGCGGCACAGCGGTGAACTACACCTTCCTGCCCGAATATAAGGACGGCGCCGAAAACGCAACCATTACTGTCGTTGCCAAGGATTTGTTCGTCGCGACGGACGGAGCGGTTTATACGCAGGTGTACGCAAGCGCCGAGCAGATGCAAAAGGAGCTTCAAAAGCAAATAGTTCTGCGCTATCTCGACAGCGAGGGCAACGACGGCATCGCAACCTCCGAATCTCCCGTTACGGTGTTCGGACGCAACTACTTACCCGTCGCGAAAATCGGCGTGTACGATAAGGAAACCAAAGTCGTAAAGCCTATCGAGCAATATCCCGCGATATCCGCCGACCTCAACGAAAACGAGGTTTACGTGATATACTTCACGACTCCCGACGGCGTTGACGATTATTCAGAGGTGATTGCAAACTACAATATCCACCTCGGCGGAGTTATAGAAATCGTGGACGGCGCGCTTACCACTACCTACGAGGGCTTTAAGCTCGGAACGAACGCTTCCGAAATCAACGTCGTATTGCCGAGCGTAGCGGACGTTGCTCTTGGCACTCCGTCGTCGGACAATACGTTTAACGTCACATACGACGGAAGCAATCTTACGGGAAGCGCGCTTATCGGCGCAGTCAAGGCGGGCGACGATATCTATATGCTCGATTTGCAGAATAATACCGTCCGCGCGATAAACGCAGGCGTCTATACCGGCTACGTCGTCGTGGAAAGACCCATCGAGAGCGGAACGCACGGCTATAAAGCTGTGTGGAAGAGCTCCTCGCCCGTCACCGTCGACGTCGCTAAGGCAAGCCCTCAGCTTAACGTAAGAAACAGCTCCAAGTACTATGACGGAGAGAAATTTGAATATACCGTGTCAGGCGGCGACAGTATGATTACCTATCTCGTAAGAGATGGACTCAACATCAGAAAGGAAGACGCGAACGTCGAGTATTTCAGACAGATTTCAAGCGGCAAGTACGAGAAAGTCGACGAGATGAGAGACGCGGCTACCTATCAGGTACGAGTTTCGCTTAATGATTCCTTCAAGGTCAACAACCCCAACTACAATGAAAAAGAGATTGCGACGGGTACGTTTACCATTGTCAGAGCAATAGTCAACGTCAAGATAGACTGCGGGGATTATAAAGTGGCTACGGCTTCCAACGGAAGTCTCATACTCGGCGCGGTGTACGACAGCGCAAAGACGTATAATATAAATTACACCCTGTCGATGTCCGCCGACACCCCCTCGTCAATACTGATCAAGGCGCAGGATACCAAGCTCGTGTTTGCAAACGAAATCAAGTCGTCGGGAAGATACCTGTTTAGCGTGGCTATTACCGCGAGCGGAATAAACGCAAGCAACTACAACGTAGTCGGCGGAGGCGGAATGCTCGAGCTTACGACGACAAACGTTTCGTCGTCGAATGCTACGCTGGAACTGAGCAAGGACATCGTAGCAAACAGAGTTGTCGCTCACGAGGTGTACGACGAAACCGCAACCGCAAACGATATGGAACTTTGGTCGAAGGTCGACAAGTATATGCCGCATATCGATCAGAACGCGTCGATTTCCGCAATCGTAAGACTGTCGCTGTATTACGGCAACAGCATAGTAAGCCTCAACGGAACGACCGCTACGGTTGACGTACGCCTGCCCGAAAATATCAAGAGCCTTGACGGAATCGCTATTTACACCGTCACCTCATCGGGCGGACTCGAACGACTTTCCGATTACGAGCTGACTCAGGACGGAAGACTGAAATACGAAACGGACTTCCTCGGCGCGCTGGTGTTTGTCGACCTCAACGCAAATGCGCTGCCGACGTGGGCTGTGATACTGATTGCGGTAGGATGCTGCGCCGTTGTTTTAACGCTGGCAGTGACGTTTATCGGTCTTGCAATCAAGAAATCCAAGCTGAAAAAGATGATGTAAGCGCAAACCAAGCAATTAAGCGCTCCCGCGTTGCTAAAACGGCGCAGGGGCGCTTTTCGTTTGAAAAAATTCGATATAAGAGGCTGTATAGGACGGAAATATACTTGATCGGGGGTTACGCCGGATTATTGCTATGCCGAAAATACTTATATTTCGATATATTGCGGCATTTCACAATGTTTTAATAATAAGCCCGAAACAAATTAAAGTTGATTTTTGAAGCGTACAGGTGTATAATCTTAAAAAAGAATTTCGGAGACTGATATGACGAAAGTTGCGGTTGGTTGCGACCACGGCGGATTTGTACTTAAAGACAGAGTTGTGAAAACTCTCGAAGCTCTGGGCGCCGAAATAGTCGATTTCGGCTGCTATGACGACAGCTCCGTCGATTATCCCGTGTACGGAGAAAAGGTCGCGCGCGCGGTCGCTTCGGGCGAGTGTAACGTCGGAGTGATTATGTGCGGAACGGGCATAGGTATTTCTATCGCCGCGAACAAGGTCAAGGGCATAAGAGCCGCAGTAGTCACCAATCCTTACATGGCAAAGCTCACGAAAAATCACAATAACGCAAACATCATAGCGCTCGGAGGAAGAGTTATATCGGGGGACGAGGCGGAGGATATCGTGAGAGCTTGGTATACCGCCGAATACGAAGGCGGCAGACATCAGAGGAGACTCGATATGATTGCGAAAATCGAAGAGGACAGAGGATGATAGAGACCGCGATAAAGGAAATAAGAGAGGCGGAGCTAAAAGCCGAGCAGATGCAGAAAGACGCTTACCGGCAGGGCAAGCAGATTGTGCTTGACGCAGAGGCGGACGCCGAGAAACAAAAAAAGCTGACTATGCAGGAGTGCAAGGAGCAGAGAAAGGCGGCGCTCGACGAAGCGCGCCGTAAAGCCGACGAAAGGTCTGCGCAAATTCTCGCAAAGGGCGAGGAGGAGGCTGCGAAGCTGATTGAGGATACGCAAGCAGCGGCGGACAGCGCGGCGGAGGGCGTTGTCGCGGCTTTGCTTGCCGCATACGGCGCAGGCGAGGATATAGAACAATAATAAGGCATAATTATATTTAGATTCTGAAATGATTGTCGAAATGAAAAAACTGGTGCTCATAGGGCACCGCAGAAACAGAGAAAGGCTGTTCGAGGCTCTGCACAAGACCAAAAGTGTGGAGATTTGCAAGACGCGCGATATCGAGGATACGTCGCGTCTGGATAATTCCGCCTCGACGGAAAAGCTCAACCTTAATATTTCGAGAATCAGATTCGCGTTCGATTTTTTGAAGGAGCAGAAGAGAGCCGCGCAGGCATTGGCAAAAAAGACCGCAAAATCCGAAACTCCTTATCTGTATACCGATTTGAAGACCCCCGCCGTAAATTCGATTGCGACGATAGGCTACGACGAATTCGAGGCAGTCGGAAACCGCGAAGTCGAGATTATGGCGCACGTGGAGGATTTGGAGGAGATTGCTTCCCGCGAAAAGGAAATTTCCGCAAAAAAAACCAAACTGCAGGGCGAAATCGCTTTGCACGAGCAGTACGCGAGCTTGAAAATGCCTTATAATTTTTATAAGGATACGCAGAAAACCTCGGTCGTTATAGGCTCCGTACCGTCCCAAAAGGTGGCGGAGTTGGACAGATTTTCGCAGGAAAACGAGCTTATATACATACAGACTTTCGGCGAATGCGCAAAAACTCAGCCCTTTATGGCGATAGCGCACGCAGAAGACAGGGACAATCTTATCGCTTTTTTGCAATCTGCGGATTATACGCCGATTTCGTGCGAAAGCGAAAAGTCGCCTAAGCAGGCAATCGAGGATTTGCGCGACGAAATCGAGAATTTGGATGAGGAATATTCAGAGCTCATCACGCGCGCGCTTGTCAAGCAGATGTTTGTTGCGGATTTTAAGACTCTTTACGATTATTACCTAGTGAGAATCGCGACTAACACGGCGCTCGACGGCTTTGCCGCGACCAAGGAATGCTTCGTGCTCGAAGCATGGTATCCCGCGGAATTCGAGGAAAGCCTTAAAGAGACGCTTGACAGCACTTCGGACGCGTTTATGTACGAGTTCAGAGACCCCGAGGACGGGGAAATCGTGCCTACGTACGTGAGAAACTCGAAAATAGTCGAGCCCTATCAGGACGTGACGAATATGTACAGCGTCCCGAACTACCGAAAGGATCTGGACCCAAATCCCGTCATGTCCTTCTTCTATTTCCTGTTTTTCGGAATGATGGTGGCGGACGCGGCGTACGGGATTCTGCTCGCGATAGGCGGGCTTGCGGCGTACTTCATCAAAAAGCCCGTCCCCGGAAAGGGAAGACTGCTGCTTATCGTCGGAATGGGCGGAATAAGTACTATCATCTGGGGCGTGATTTTCGGAGGCTGGTTCGGACTGTCGATTGACGGCACATTTCTCGAAAAACTTCAACTGCTAAATCCGCTCAAAGGAAACAGCCCGATTATTATGCTCGGCATTTCTTTCGGACTCGGATTTGTTCACATTCTCGTCGGAATGCTGCTTAACGCAATCAATATGATAAAGCGCGGAAAGGTTATGGACGCGCTGTGCGAGGTGGGAACATGGTATCTCATCTTCGCGGGTATTATCGTGCTCGTCGTAGGTCTGCTGTTTGCAAAGAACGCCGCTTGGGTGAAATATATAGGAATTGCGGTGACCGTTGTCGGCGCGTTTTTGCTTGTGCTTACCGGAATACGCGGCAAAAAGGGCAAGAAGAAAATCCTCGGATTTTTCGGCGGCTTCGGAAAGCTGTACGACGGCGTGAATATCATTTCGGATATACTGTCGTATGCCCGTCTGTTCGGGCTTGGGCTTTCGGGAAGCGTCGTCGCACTCGTCGTAAATCAGATTTGTCAGGTCGTAATCGGCTTCTTCCCTGTGAATATTGCGGCGATAGGCTATATACTGTGCGTGCCGATCTTCCTTGTGGGACACGTCTTCAACATAGCGATATCTACTCTCGGCGCGTACGTGCATAATTGCAGATTGCAGTATATCGAATTTTACGGGAAATTCTACGAGGGCGGCGGACACGTGTTCATGCCCTACGGAACGAATACAAAATACACATATCTCGATGTTAGGAGGTAGAATATGAGTATAGGTACTTTTATCGCCATTCTGGGCGCGGCGCTTGCCGCGGGTATGGCCGGTACGGGTTCGGCAATCGGCGTAGGTATCGCCGGTAAAGCCGCGGCGGGAGTCATAAGCGAGGACCCCGATAAGTTCTCCAAATGCTTGGTCATGCAGCTTCTGCCTGGTACGCAGGGAATTTACGGCTTGCTGGTGGCATTCCTCGTGTTTGTCAAAATAGAAATGTTCAGTGGCATTAAGGACATCTCGGTAGGCGGCGGACTTGTATTGTTTGCGGCGTGTATGCCTATGGCGATCGTCGGATTGATTTCGGCACTGTATCAGTCGAAGGTTTCTTGCAGCGGTATCGCAATGCTTGCCAAGCGTCCCGAGGAGCTCGGTAAGTCCATCGTCCTTACCGTTATGGTCGAGACATACGCGATATTTGCATTGCTCGTATCTTTGCTTGCAGTTATGATTCCTACTATTGTCTAAATGGTGGCATGTTACTATGAGTAAGGAAGCGATCATACAAAAAATCATTACGGACGCGGAAATACGCGCGAACTCCTTTATCGAGGAGCAGAAGGACAAAGCGGACGATATCATTGCCGAAGCCGCGGAGCAGTGCAAGACGTACTATTACGCATTTAAGAACGAGACCGATAAGGCGGCGGCGGATATCGCGGCGCGCGCCGAAACGGTGGCGGAGCTGGACGCGAAAAAGATTAAACTCGCCGCAAAGCAGAAGATACTCGACGGCGTGTTTTCCGCCGCGCTCGAAAAGCTGCTCGCTTGCGATAAGGCGGAGCTTAAAAAGTTGCTTATCGGAATGCTCGACGAGGCGGAGGACGGCGATACGGTCACTCTCGGCAAGAGGCAGAAGGGCATCCTGACTGTCGCCGATATAAACGCCGTCGCCAAGCGTAAAGGCATTGCGCTTGCTCTTTCCGACAAGGAGGGCGAGTTTGACGGTATGGTTTTAAGCGGCGCGGGAGTGGATAAAAATTTCACTTTCCGCTCGGAAATCTCGTTGCTCCGCGATAGAGTGGAGACAAAGATAGCAAAGGAACTGTTTGCATAAATGTCCGATAAGTTCGTATATCAAAACGCCAGAGTCAAGTGTATGGAAGCCTCGCTGTTCACCGCGCAGTCGGTTGCGAGGCTGCTCGAATGTACAAAAGCGGAACAGGCGTTCAGAGCTTTGCTCGATATGGGATTCGGCGCGGGAACTTCCGTGAAAGAGGGAGACTTCGACGCGCTTTTTGCCTATGAAGAGGAAAAAGCCGCGGCGTTTTTGAGAGAATTCAACGTGGACGGCGCGCTTAACGCTTTTCTTGCGCAATACGATTTTCTCAACCTAAAATCGCTGTATAAAAGCATGATTACGGGAAAAGAAGCCGTGATTGCGCCCGACGGACTCTATGAAGCGGGGGAGATAAAAGGCTGGCTGGAACAGGAAACGGCGCGTGATATTCCCCCTACGTTTGCGGACGCTGTGACGGAGCTTAAAGCGATGAGCGTTGTTTCTCCGCATAAGGCGGACGCGATAGCGGATAAGGCTTTGTACAAATTTGTGTTCGCTTCTGTCAAAAAGGGCGGAAAGCCGATGCGAGAGTATTTCGAGCGTAAGGTCGACGTTATGAATATAGGTTCGTATCTCAGATGCGCGGGGTTCGGACTTCCGAAGAGTTATTTTGAAGAGGGCTTTATAGAGGGAGGCGCGCTTGCGGATTTGCCTCTGATATACGAATCGGGCGCGGAGGCTCTGAAAGAGAGGTGCAAGGGCTCCGTTTACGCCCAGTCGGTCGTAAAAGCCGTGGAAGAGGGCAATCTCGTAGCTTTCGAGACGGAGTGGGACAACGCTTTGCTCAAAATGTGGAAGGATAACAAAAACGACCTGTTCGGAGTTGCGCCGATAGTCTCGTTTTACCTTACTGAGGTTACGCAGATAAGGGTTGCAAAGCTCGCCGTTGCGGGTATCAAAAACGGCGTTGAACAAGGTCAGATAAAAGAAAGGATGCGTGAAATCTATGCGTGAGGGTACCGTTGCGGTTGTCGGAGATAAGGATTCCGTGTTGGCGTTTAAGGCTATTGGCGTCGACGTGTTTCCCGTTGAGGGCGAAATTCAGGCGCGCGAGACGGTGCATACCCTTGCAAGAAAGTATTCCGTCATTTTCGTCACAGAGAAGGTGGCTATTCAGGCGGAAACGTATATAAAAAGATATAAATCGCGCGCGTATCCCGTCATTGTACCTATTCCGTCGGCGGAGGGCAATATGCACCTCGGTCTAAAAGGCATTAACGCAAATGTGGAAAAGGCAATAGGCGCGGACGTGCTGTTCGGCAAAGAGGATTGATATGAAAAACGGAAAAATCGTGAAAGTATCGGGACCGCTCATCGTCGCGGAAGGTATGGGCGAGAGCAAAATGTACGACGTCGTCAAGGTCAGCGACAAGCAGCTAATCGGCGAAATCATAGAGCTGAGAGGCGACCGCGCTTCTATTCAGGTTTATGAGGAGACGAGCGGACTCGGACCCGACGAGGACGTAGTGTCCACGGGCGAACCGCTGTCGGTGGAGCTTGCTCCCGGTCTTATCGAGGGAATTTACGACGGAATACAGCGTCCGCTCGCAAAGCTGAAAGAAATGGCGGGCGACCGCATAGAAAGAGGCGTGTATCTCCCCGCCGTAGACCACGACAAACAGTGGGAGTTTGTCCCCTGTGTGGAGACGGGCGCGAGCGTAACGGGCGGTTGCGTTATAGGAACCGTGCAGGAAAACGTGCTTATTACGCATAAAATAATGATACCTTACGGCGTGAGCGGCGTGATTAAGGATATAAAGTCGGGTCTGTTTACGGTGGACGATACGGTTGCGGTCGTGAAAACCGAGAGCGGAGATAAAAATATCACGATGCTTCAAAAGTGGCCCGTGCGTAAGGGAAGACCGTACAAGGAAAAGATGTCTCCGCTTACTCCCCTCGTCACGGGACAAAGGGTAATAGATACGCTGTTCCCGATTGCAAAGGGAGGCGTGGCGGCGGTGCCGGGACCTTTCGGAAGCGGAAAGACCGTCGTACAGCATCAGCTTGCGAAATGGGCGGACGCGGATATCATCGTGTACGTGGGCTGCGGCGAGCGCGGCAACGAGATGACGGACGTCCTCAACGAGTTCCCCGCGCTTATCGACCCGAGAAGCGGACAGCCGCTAATGAAGAGGACGGTGCTTATTGCAAATACCTCCGATATGCCCGTTGCGGCGCGCGAGGCTTCCATTTATACGGGTATTACGATTGCGGAATATTTCAGAGATATGGGATATTCGGTCGCTATTATGGCGGACTCCACCTCGCGCTGGGCGGAGGCGCTGCGCGAAATGTCGGGACGTCTAGAAGAGATGCCCGGCGAGGAGGGATATCCCGCATACCTAAGCTCCCGTCTTGCGGAATTTTACGAGAGAGCGGGCATAGTGAAGGTGCTGGGAGACAAGGACGCGACGGGCTCGATTACCGCAATCGGCGCGGTGTCGCCCCCCGGCGGAGACCTCTCGGAGCCCGTAGCGCAGGCTACGTTGCGCATAGTCAAGGTATTCTGGGGACTCAGCGCGTCGCTTGCGTATAAGCGTCATTTCCCCGCGGTGGACTGGATTGCAAGCTATTCGCTGTATGCGGACAGGCTCGGAGACTGGTATACGGACAACGTCGGCGAGGAGTGGGTGTCTTTGCGCAAGGCGTGTATGCGTATTTTGCAGGAGGAGGCGCAGCTCGACGAAATCGTAAGACTTGTCGGAATGGACGCGCTTTCACCCGCAAACAGACTTACTATGGAGACCGCAAAGTCCATAAGAGAGGACTATCTGCACCAGAACGCTTTCCACGAGGTGGATACGTATACGTCGCTTTCAAAACAGCAATATATGATGAAGCTCATCCTTACTTTCGACAGACTCGCGGGCGAAGCCCTTACAAAGAACGTCGATATAGAGGATATTCTCGAACTTCCCGTGCGCGAGCGCATTGGCAGAGCTAAGTATATCCCCGAGGCGGAAGCGGAGAAATTTGACGATATTCTTGCCGAAATCAAGAAAGAAATGTCCGAGCTTGTCGGAGACGGGGAGGAATTCTGATGCTTAAAGAATACAATACCATAAGAGAAATTGTCGGACCTCTAATGCTCGTAGACGGTGTTGAGGGAGTGACCTACAACGAGCTTGTCGAAATCAGACAAGCTGACGGAGAAGTGCGCAGCGGAAAGGTGTTGGAGGTCAACAGGGATAAGGCGCTCGTTCAGCTGTTCGAGCCGTCGCAGGGGATAAAAATGTCTTCATCGAAGGCGAGATTCCTCGGGCACGGAATAGAGCTCGGAGTGAGCGAGGATATGCTGGGAAGAGTCTTCGACGGCATGGGCAGACCCAGAGACGGAGGCGCTCCGATTATCCCCGATAAAAGGATGGACATAAACGGAATGCCCATAAATCCCGTTGCGAGAGACTATCCCGACGAATTTATTCAGACGGGCATAAGCGCGATAGACGGGCTTAATACGCTTGTGCGCGGACAGAAGCTGCCGGTGTTCTCTATGTCGGGAATGCCTCACGCCGAGCTTGCCGCGCAGATTGCGAGACAGGCAAAGGTGCTCGGAAGCGACGCAAAATTCGCGGTCGTGTTCGCGGCGGTCGGAATAACCTTCGAGGAAGCGGATTTCTTCATCAACGATTTCAGAAAGACGGGCGCAATCGAGCGCGCGGTTATGTTCATAAACCTTGCAAACGACCCCGCGGTCGAGCGTATTTCCACTCCGCGTATGGCGCTTACTGCGGCGGAGTATCTCGCGTTTGAGAAGGATATGCACGTGCTTGTCATAACCACCGATATTACCAACTACGCGGAGGCTCTGCGCGAGGTGTCGGCGGCGAGAAAGGAAGTGCCCGGAAGAAGAGGATACCCCGGATATATGTATACAGACCTCGCGAGTATGTACGAGCGCGCGGGCAGAATTGTCGGAAAGAAAGGCTCTATCACGCAGATACCTATCCTCACAATGCCCGAGGACGACAAGACGCACCCAATCCCAGACCTTACGGGCTATATAACGGAAGGACAGATTATAATTTCTCGCGAGCTGTACAAAAAGGGAATAGTGCCGCCTATCGACGTTATGCCGTCTCTGTCCAGACTTAAAGATAAGGGCATAGGCAGGGGCAAGACGAGGGAAGACCACGCCGATACGATGAACCAGCTGTTCAGTGCGTACGCGCAGGGGAAAGAGGCTAAGGAGCTCAGCTCCATACTCGGCGACGCCGCGCTTACCGAGACGGATAAAAAGTTTGCGGAGTTTGCGGACGAGTTTGAGAAACAGTACGTTTCGCAGGGCTTCGAGACAAACCGTACAATCGAGGAAACCCTCGATCTAGGCTGGAATCTGCTCAGAATTCTGCCCAGAAACGAGTTGAAGCGTATAAGAGACGAGTATATCGACAAGTATCTCGATAAGAAAGAGGGCTGATATGGCAAAGCTCAACGTAAATCCGACGAGAATGGAATTGAGACGGCTCAAAACCCGTCTTAAAACCGCTACTCGCGGGCATAAGCTGCTGAAAGACAAGTCGGACGAGATGATACGCAGATTTATGCTCTATATCCGCGAAAACAAGAGGCTTAGAGAGGAAGTCGAGGATGAGCTGTCCGCTTCTCTCAAGACCTTTATGCTTGCGCGCGCGGTTTCGTCGGACGCGGTCATAGAGGAAGCCATAGCGTTGCCAAGCACTAAGGTGCAACTTGAAGTGTCTTCGCAGAATATTATGAGCGTGGACGTGCCCGTGTTTGAAATAACCAAAGGGGACGGTCAGGAGCTTTATCCCTATTCTTTCGCGGCGGTCACGGCAGAGTTGGACAGTTCCGTGGCTTCGCTTTCCGCTCTGCTGCCAAAGCTGCTTAAACTTGCCGAGGTGGAGAAGACCTGCAACATGCTGGCGGACGAAATCGAGCGCAACCGCAGGCGCGTAAACGCCTTGGAGTACGTTATGATACCCCAGCTGGAAGAGACGATAAAGTATATCACTATGAAGCTCGACGAAAACGAGAGAGGCGCTACGACGAGACTTATGAAGGTCAAATCCATGCTTCAATCGGAAGAAAATTGATAAATGTCGCTATATGGCGACATTTTGTTTTGGAGGATTATGATTATTTACAACAAAAAATACGGAGATAAAAAATTCGCGGTTTTGATTGACGCGGACAACAACAGCAAGGACTATATCAAGACCGTTTTCGACGAAATGACGGACGAGGGCACAATCACGTATAAGAGGATTTACGGCGACTGGACTAGCCCAAATCTCAAATCCATGAAGGAAATATTGCTCGAATACTCGATTACGCCGATTCAGCAATATTCGTATACGAAGGGAAAGAATTCGACGGATTCCGCAATGATTATCGACGCTATGGACATACTGTATACGGGCGACGTGGACGGCTTCTGTCTGGTGTCGTCGGATAGCGATTTTACGAAGCTCGCGTCGAGATTGCGCGAATCGGGAAAGGACGTCATAGGAATGGGAAAGCAACAGACTCCCAAAGCCTTTGTCTCGGCGTGCAATAAGTTTAAGTTTGTGGATTTGATAAACGAGACAGCAGCTCCCGAAGTCAAGCCCAAGAAAGCGAGTAAGACTGCGGCGAAAACCGAGATCGAGCAGGATTCCAAAACTCCGCTTGATGAAATCAAAAAGGCGATAACGAAGATTATAGACGAAAAATCGGACGACGACGGCTGGGTGCTTGTAAGCCTAGTGGGGCTGATGCTACAAAACAAATATTCCGATTTCGACACAAGAAACTACGGACATAAGAAGATGACAAACCTGCTTAAAGCGCTCGATTTCGAGGTGAAAGCCTTTCAGGAAGGCGAGGGCGACGCGAAGTCGGGACAGGTGTTTTATATCAGAAATAAGAAACAATAATATAAGATAAAAAACGCGTTACGCGGACAATGCGGAGCGCGTTTTTTATTTTTGGAGATTTTCGTTTATATTTATCCACTTGCGCGCAAAGCGCGCTAAATATTATTTTGCAAAAAGTGCGAATTCGCTTCGCACTTTTTGTGCCTTATAGCAAGATTTGAGACTCCGCTTAAATTTTGCGAGACGTTTCGGGGTTCCCGTCAAACCTCCGCGTCTGATGGGGTGATTTAGCTCACAGCACACGCGACAGTTGCAAGCTAACGGTATAAAATATAAATTTTCAATTTTGTTGTCGCTGTGCATACATAAAATGCGTTATTATCGCATTTTATGTGTGACGCTCGGCGCAAATTCCATAGGCGTAAATGCGCAACCGCAAAAATGCTGTCTGTAAATCCCCCATTCCTTGCAGAGGGTGACGGAGTGGAGATAACCGTCGCGCTTTTTGAAGTCGGAGGATAGATAGCGTACTCCGCGGCCGTCCGCTACGCGGTCGCCGATTTCGTTTATCAGAGGCGCGTTTTTCATAGGGCTTACGGTGAGAGTCGTGGCAAAAAAGTCGTATTCGTCGGAGTGTGCCGCAAGATATTCGGCGGTTTTGTCGAGGCGCAGAGCAAAGCAACGTTCGCATCTCGCGCCGCCCTCAGGCAGGTCTTCAAGCCCCGTTATCCTTTGAAGATATTCGTTTTCGCTTTGCTCGGGAACTATCAGCTTTATGCCGTCAAAATGCGCAATCACCTGTTTAAGTGCTTCTAATCGAATGTTAAACTCATCTTTCGGCATAATGTTGGGATTATAAAAGAATACGGTTATGTCAAAATGCTCGGCGATATTGGATAGAGTCCCCGCCGCGCAGGGACCGCAGCACGCGTGCAGTAGCAGACGGGGTTTTACGCCCGTTTCGCGTGATTTTTCAATTTCATAATCAACCGTGCCTACCAACCGAGTTTTCATATACAGAGTATAACATATCGGCAACGTTAAAGCAATCGCGCGCAGGATTTTAATGTTGTATATACAATATGCGTGTGTTATAATTATATATATTTATGCTTATACAGACTGCCGTTTTGCTTTTAAGACGCGCAGTGTGCGGAGGGTTTATGCCTAAAACGGTACTAAAAGCGGAAAATATAAGGAAGTCGTTCGTTACGGGAGAGGTCACGACCGAGGTCTTGAAGGGCGTTGATTTCACATTGTACGAAGGGGAGTTCGTTGCGATACTGGGCGAGTCGGGTTCGGGAAAATCCACGTTGCTTTATATACTCGCGGGTATCGATAAGCCTACGGGCGGTACGGTCGAATTGCTCGGACAGAACATTTCCGATATATCGGACGAGGCTCTCGCGGCGATGAGGCGGAGAGATTTTTCCTTTGTGTATCAGTTTGACAATCTCGTCCCCAATCTGACCGTATACGAAAACGTTACGCTTCCGCTTATGCTGGATAAGCGCAAGGAGAGCGAGTATAAGGATAAGGTTGCCGAGATATTGGATTATCTCGGACTTTCCGACAGGCAGAAGAGCTTTCCAAGACAGCTTAGCGGAGGAGAGCAGCAGCGCGCGGCAATCGCAAGAGCGCTGGTCACCTCGCCGAAGGTGATTTTTCTGGACGAGCCCACGGGCAGTCTGGATAAGGATAGAGGGAGGCAGGTCATGGAGCTGCTTGCCGATATAAACAGGGATAAGGGAGTCGCTCTCGTTATGGTTACGCACTCCGAGGCGCACGCGCAGTATGCGAGCAGAATCGTGAGAATGGAATAGCTTTTGGAGCTTTGTGTCGCTTATGTTGAAACTGGCGCTGAGAAATATATTGTCCAAGCCGTTCAGAGCGGCGGCGACGGTGCTTGCCGTCGCGGTTTCGGTTGCCATGATTTTCGCTATGCTGTCCTTCGGCGGCGCGGTGTACGAGTATATTTATTCTACGGAGACCTGCGTATCGGGAAACAGCGATATAGTCATTGCCACAAATTCCTCGTCGGACCGCATTACGCAGGTGACCGAGCCGCTTAAAAATGCGAGCGGAGTTGAGTTCGTTTGCCCGTCGCTTACGCTGTACGCTCTGCTTGACGGAGAGTACGTGCAGATTAGAGGCTTCGATAAGGGCGAATCGCAGCTGTTGCAGAAATTCGATATTCTGCGGGGAGACGCAGACGAGCTCGACGTGAATTCGGATAATATCGTCATCTCCGCGGACGCCGCAGAGAGATTCGGTCTGGACGTAGGGGCGAGAATAGAGTTGAAGCTGGACAGGCAGACCGCATATTTTTACGTTTGCGCGGTCGCGGATAAGAGCGGCTATTTCCTCGGCGACGCGCCGTTTCTTTTCGTCGGCAGAATCGAGGGCATATCCCATCTCCTTGCAAACGTGACGACCAGACGTATATGCAACGAAATATACGTCAAAGCGGCGGACGGAACGGATATAGACGGACTTGTGAAAGCAATATCCGAGATGGACGCATACTCGTCTATGCTCGTAAGAAGATCGGGCGACGGCGGTTATATAAAAGAGCAGGCAAACTCTCTCAGCGCGCCCGTCGTGCTCGCGGGGGCGGCGGTCTTTATGCTGGGCATAGCCGTAATCGTGCTGTTGTTTATGATGAGCGAAAAGGAGAAAATTTCGCTTATTTCCAAATACGCCGTCATAGGCGCGACGAGGAAACAGATTGCAGCTATCTTTATTGCGGAGAGCGCGACTCTTGCGCTTTTGGGTTCGCTTATAGGCTGCGGACTTGCGGTCGGAGTGTTTGTCGGCATTCTCAAAGCCACGCTGTCGCCGAGCATCGCGTTCGGGATTTCCGCTTGGAGATTAATAGTCGCCGCGCTGGTAGGATTTATTTCGGCTGTCGGAAGCTCTTTGTTGCCTATACTGCGTTCTTTCAGAGGGACGATAAGACAAAATCAGATAGACGCGGGCAAGCGCACGCGCGTTTTGAAAATACTTTTCCCGATCTTTGCGGCGCTTACTGTCATATCCGTCATCGTAGAATTTACAGTGTCGAGCGCAACGGCGGCCATGTCTGTCGTAAGTCTCGCGCTTACGTTCGCTACGCTCGGGACGGGGCTTCCCTGCGCTTTGAAAGCCTCGGCTAAGCCCGTAGGGAAGGTCGCAAGTCCCGCGGTCAGAACGGCTTGCGTGAATATCGTAAGAGACGGCCGTTTTGCGAGGTTCGCCGCTATTCTCGGAGTCGGAATGACGGTCGCGATGCTGTTGTTTATGGCGTGGTCCATGACTACGGGAATATTTACGGATTACCTTGCCGATTTCGAGAATATGGTGTTTGTTACCAACGTGCAGTCTACGGTCGACACGTCCGATTTCGAGACGGTGAACGGAGTTGAGTTTGCGACCAAAATCGTATGGAAGCAGGGAGAGCTGGCAAACGGGGATTTCAATAAAACGATGAACATTCTCGGCTCCAAGAATGCGCTTAACCTTGTGGACTTTGAGTTTATTACGCCCAAAGAAGAGGTTCTGCCGTCGCTTTCGGAAGATAAACCATATATTTTTGTCGATATTGCGCTTAAAGAGCTGTACGGCGTTGATAAAGGCGACACTCTCGTGCTTACGATAGACGGCAAGAGCCGCGAGCTGACGGTGGGCGGACTTTTGAAGCACAGGCTGTTTTCGGGCAATTATATAGTTATGTCGGAAAAGGTCATTCGCGATAGCTTCGCCGTCGGGGCGGATACGGTGGCGGTCACAGTTCATGGCGACGTTGCGGGCGCAGTCAGCGCGCTGAGAGAAAAATTCGCGGATAAGAATTACTACGTCGTGGACGTGCTTACCGCTTATAAATGGGATATGCAGAGCACAAACGCCGTATTCGATCTGATAGGCACGCTCGCGGTGGTTGTGACGTTGTTTATATTTGCCGTCACGGTTGCAGCGACCCTCATAGGCAGGGGCTCGGCAAGGCGTCAGAGAAACGCGCTGCTCAATGCGGGTATGTCCAAGCGCGCGCTGCTTCGCTCGGAAATTTTCGAGCATTCTCTTATTGCGGCGCTGTCGTTTGTAATATCCTTTGCCGCGTCGGCGCTGCTGACGGCTTGTCTGATACACGCATTGAGACTGTTCGGGCTCTATTTTGAATTTATGTATGAAGCATGGGTCGCGGCGGTTGTCGGTCTTGCTATGGGCGGCGCGTATGCTCTGATGCCCGTTGCATTAAACTACAAAAAAGGTTATACTATCAAAAAAGCATAATTTCGGAGGTTGTATGAAAAGCGCGTTTCAAAAAATTGCATCGGCATTGCTAGCGGTTTTGGTCGTCGTCGCCTGCGCGGGCGCGCTTTTTGCCTGTCATAAAAAACCTAGCGCGGCGGAGCGTGACAGACAGGAGCGAGTGCAGAGCGTGGCGACGGTGAAGCACGCCTTTCTCAACGGCATAAAATCCGAATGGCAGGGGAGCTTTGAAAACGGGCAAATCGCAGCTCTCGACGACGCGGGGGAATACGTGGTTACGGCGGGCTGGACGCAGCTTGTCTGCGATACGCTTTTGGAGTCGGATTTGCAGACGGCAAAGCTGAAAGCGCTTGCGACCGCGATGTCTTCGGAGGACGGTCAGTCGCTTATCAAAAACTTTTCCGCAAACGCGGAGCTGTTGATCACTCTTGTGAGACAGGTAGGGTTTACGCCTACCGATATTTCCAATCTCGTTTACGAGCTTATGTACGCGCTTGTGGACAAGGGCGGCAGTACGATTGACGCTATGATTGCAAGGATGAACGAAATACGCGGTATAGCGGGTATAGGAGTGAAGCCCTATTCAAATCTCGGGATTTATATAGGAAACCTGAACTCTGCAAAGTCGACATATATCCCGAGCGCGAGCGAAAGAGAGCAGATGCTGACGGCTTTTACGAATGCCAAGCAGCCGCTTAACGAGCTTACGGCTTTTGCGTACAATACGTCGGTTACGGGAATAAGCGATAATATGCTGGACGCGCTGTTTGGCGGAGGCGGCGCGCTGGAAAATATAACCGACGGTGAAATTGCTACGCTTGTCGATACTCTGCTTCTGAACATTGCCGACCTTAAAGACGCGCTGGACGCGCCCTCGCTTGCAAAACTCAATCTGGCTCTCGATCTTATAATAAAAAAATTCGACGACGATACGATAAATTCGGCGCTGTATTCCCAAATTGTTAGATACGCCAAATACGCATATTCGATTGTGGACGTCATTCCCGTGATTTGCGATATTGTGACCGCAGCCGGCAACGTGGTCAAGTCGGACGGCTTCGTCGCCGATATGCGTGAAATAGCGGATATAAGCGAGAGCCTGAACGAAACCTCAAATGGCATAAACGAAAGCATTATAACCGCAAAGATTTTGTTGGAGGTTATGAATACCTATACACAGTCGGAGCTGAAAGGGATTATTTCAGCGGCGGGAGACAGAAGCGCGAACGATTTTCAGAAATCCGTTCCGCTTTTCGCTCTTGATATCGCGCTCAACATAAAATCCGTGCTGTACGACTTCGACGAGGATACGGGCTTGCTTGCGGCTCATCCCGATATAATCGACAACGAGTCGCTGGGGGATATTCTCTCTACGGTGCTGTTCCTCAATCCTTATCTTGAAAAGCTCAAACAGAGATATTTCGACTACACGGTCGGCAAAGCCGAGCTTTCGGATTTGTTGTTTATTGCGAATCTGTGTTCATTCGAGAGCTACGATATCCGAAATCCTTATTCCGTGCAAGAGACTGCGCTCTGGTATGAATACTATATGACCGAGGGCTTGCGCAAGGTCAACCTTGTCGTTGCCGAGTGTATGGCAAAGGCGACCGCCGACATAAACGAGTTTATCTCGGAATTTTATGAGGACGGGGGAGAAATAAGAAATTCGCTGCTTACAGTCGCGAATTGGCAGTTTGTCAAGGTTTCACTGTCGGAGCAGGAGGCAAAGCCATATACCGACGAGTTGATAAAAAGCGCTTTGCCCGGAATTGTGGCGCTTCTCGGCTTCGTTACGGGAGAATGAGATAGCTTTTGAGCGCTTTCGCTTGACATACGGGCGAAAGAAACGTATTATATAGACGAAATCTAAAACGATGAACGTCCCTAAGTAAAGTCGGAGTGGAGGTGAAAACCGAAACGATGAGTGTGCGGGACATGGTTCGGAGTGTAAGACGGATATAAATATACGCGCATAATCACGCGCTGCCGTCTTGCACGGCGGCGCGTTTTTAATATCCTTTTTGGGATTTAATCGCGCGGAAATACGGAGGCTTTATGAAAAGAATAGGCGTGGTCGGAATCGTTGTCAAGGGCGGGCGCTCGGTCGTCGCAGAAATGCAAAAGGTGCTTAGCGATTTTGCGGATATTATAGTAGGGCGTATGGGTGTGCCGAGAGAGGGCGTGAATACGATTGCGCTTATCGTAGAGGGCGCGCAGGAGCGCATTTGCGCGCTTACGGGAAGGCTCGGACAGTTTGGGGATTTGAGCGTGAAATCCGCGCTCACTTCTTTTGAACTCGAAGATTAATGGCAAAGCTAAATATAGTCCTCTCGATACGCGTAAGCCTAGCCGCGAGAGGTTTTGGCGGAATTATAGAATAAATATTATTAATAAATTGAGGTGCAAAATGAAAAGATTTGCGAAACTTATGGCTATCGTAGCCGTAATCGCCGTAGCTGCGGCTATGGCAATAGGTTTTGTTGCGTGCGATAAAAACGAGGGGCTCAGATTTACCGCTCCCGAAGGCACTCCCGCCCTCGCGATGGCGAGACTTGTATCGGACAACGGAAGTATCGGCGGCGAAAAGATAAATTACGCCGTGGTGTCACCGTCCAACATCGCCGCGGAAATGGCTTCCAATAAGTCGGATATCGTTATAATGCCCGTGAACGTAGGCGCAATGCAGATTAAGGCGGGCGCGCCTTATAAGCTAGTGAGCATTGCCGTCGAGGGAAGCCTGTTTATGGTCGGCAAAAAGGACGGCGGAAATACGATAACCTTTGCGGATATCAAGGGCAAGAGAATCGCCTGTATCGGGAATAACGGAGTGCCCGGACTGGTGTTCAGATACGTTATGAAAAACAACGGCATAGAGCTTATTTCAAGCGGCACGCCGACGGGCAATCAGGCGCTCGTGCAGTACGTTGCGGATGGCGCGGAAGCAAAGGAATTGCTTGCGGCGAAAAATGCCGATTTCGCCGTTGTAGGCGAGCCTGCCGCAACGCAGTTTAAGAGCATTCAGGCACTCGGAATTAACGCCGAAATGAACTTGCAGACAGAGTACAGGAACGTAAATCCCTCCGCAAACGGAGAGAACTATCCTCAGGCGGGACTGTTTGTGCGCACTGAGCTTACAAATAACGAAACCTTTATGAACTCGCTGTTCGACGCGCTTGCGGCAAGCAAGGCGTGGGTGACGTCAAACGCGGCGGCGGTCACGGAATATGCAAAGGCAAACCTTTATCAGTCCGCCGTTTTCCCCGCGGCTTCCATACCCAGATGCGCGATAAACGCGACAAGACTTGACGAGCAGACGAAGAGCAGAATTATAACCTTCCTCAAAAACATTATGCCCAAGGATCCCCAGCAGAACGATATAAACTGGGATCTTGCGAAAGAGCAGATTTTCTGATTGTAAACAGGAGGCGCGGCGCTTAGTCGAGCCTTTGAAAGTAAAAGCCTATGAAATTCAAGCCCGATAAAAAGACGGCGAAGCGTATTGCGCTCAATATCTTTTATCCGCTGCTGGCATTTGCGATAATGCTGGCGTTTTGGGCTGTCGCGGCGAAAATAAAAAACAATCCTCTGGTGCTCCCTATGCCGGACGTCGTACTCTCGACCTTTTTCAGACTGGGAGCCTCGGGCGGGTTCTGGCTTGACGTGCTTGCCACCTTGCTGAGAACTTTTATTTGTTTTTTTACGTCGTTTGCGCTCGCGCTTTTGCTTGCGGCTCTATCGGGGCTTTGCAAGCCTTTGCACAGAGTGCTCTCTCCGATAGTATCTGTGCTGCGCGCCGCGCCGACGGTTGCGGTCATACTCATACTTTACGCGTTTATGAACAACGATTCGATGTCCGTTGTCGTAGGCTTTCTGATTGCGTTCCCTATAATGTATTCCTCATTTTACAGCGCGATTACGGGAGTGGACGGGGATTTGCTGAATATGGCAAGGCTGTATAAGGTGCGACCCGCGGACAGAATAAGATTTATTTATCTGCCGTGTATAGCCGAAAATCTTTTCGATACCGGCAGGTCGACGCTGTCGCTCACGTTGAAGGTCGTGGTTGCCGCCGAAATACTGACAAGTATCGCGCGCAGTATCGGCGCAAATATTCAGATTGCTTACGCGACCTTCGACGTGAGCTATCTGCTTGCTTGGACGCTGATTGCAATAGTATTCAGTTTTGTGCTCGAAGCCGTTGCGGCAGGCTGCAAGAAGCTGTGGGAGGTGTCGAGATGTCGGGCGTGATTATAAAAAATCTGAGCGTTTCATACGGCGACGAAACAGTGCTTGAAGATTTCTCCGCGGAGTTTGCCGAGCATAGAATAAGCGTCATTCTCGGCGGAAGCGGAGTGGGAAAAACAACGCTTCTCAACGCAGTCGCGGGACTTATTCCATTTGACGGCACGGTGGAGAAAACCGGAGACGGAGTAAGCTATATTTTTCAGAAAGACAGGTTGATACCTACGATTTCGGTATATAAAAACCTTGATTTGATTTTACGCACGATTTTTAAGGACAAAAGCGAACGCAAACGCCGCATACTCGATATGCTGGATTTGCTGGAAATTTCCGATTGCGCTTACAAGCTGCCGACAATGCTGAGCGGCGGACAGGCGCAGCGAGCGGCGATGGCGAGGGCGTATCTTTACCCGAGCGACGTTCTGCTGCTCGACGAGCCGTTCAAGGCTCTGGACACCGCTTTGAAGGCGAGGCTTATAAGACAGCTGGTACGGCTAAACGAAAAGGAAAACAGGACGGTGATTTTCGTGACCCACGCCATCGACGAGTGTCTTTTGCTTGCGGACGAATACTTTGTGCTCTCGGGAAGCCCCGCGCGGATTTCGTTCGGAGGGAGCATAGATACGCCGCAGAAGGAAAGAGCTCTCGGCGACGGCGCGCTTGCGCAGGTGAGGGAAAGTCTGCTCAAAGAGTTGTACCGGTAAAAAATCCGTCTTATCAAATCCTTGACAATGTGATTTTTTATGTATATAATAAAGAAACTTTGTATCATATATGCGTAATCTGGCGCATGTGGGTGCAAAAAAACGAATTACAGGAGTTCCAGAATGAAAGAGGGTATTCATCCTAATTACCACGACGTGACCGTTATTTGCGCTTGCGGACATACTTTTCAGACAGGCACCACCAAGGACGTGACCGAGATGAAGGTCGAAATCTGCTCCAAGTGCCACCCCTATTTTACGGGCAAGCAGAAGCTGGTCGATACGGGCGGACGCGTCGATAAGTTCAAGAAGAGATACAATCTCAACTAGCAAAACCAATGCAGACACTCGTTTGTGTCTGCATTTTGCTATTTTTCGAGGCGCACTCATGCGATATGCGCCGAAGTTATACGGATTTTGTTTCGCTTGTTTTTACGGGGTTCGATACAAAATGGCAGAATGTAAAAAGGAAAAAACCCAAAAATCCAAAGCCGTAAGGCGTACGTCCATAGGCGGACAGGCGGTGCTCGAAGGCGTTATGATGAAGGGCGCGAGGTCGATGGCGACAGCGGTGCGCGCCCCGAGCGGAGATATTACTATTGAAAGCAAGTATATCAAGAGCGCAAAGGAAAAAAACGTGTTCTTCCGCTTGCCCTTTATAAGAGGCGTCGTCAATCTTGTGTCCCAGCTCTTTCAGGGTACGGGCATAATTTTGCGCTCCGCCGAGGTCTACGGGGATTACGCGGAGCCGTCCAAGCTCGACAAGTGGATGGCGGATAAGCTGAAAATCAATCCGATGAATCTGCTTATGGCGTTTTCCGTGATACTGGGCATCGTGCTGGCGGTGGGGCTTTTTGTGTTTTTGCCAAACTTCCTCGCAAGTCTTATCTGCGACAACATTGCGGTTATAGCCGCGAGTAGCCTCAAAAGCCTTTGGTACAGCCTTATCGAGGGCGGGATTATGCTGACTATTTTTATCTGCTATATCCTGCTCGTCACGCTTATGAAGGACGTGCGCAGAGTGTTTATGTATCACGGCGCGGAGCATAAGGTGATAAGCTGTTACGAGCACGGGCTCGACCTTACCGTCGAAAACGCGAAAAAAATGAGACGGGAGCACAGCCGCTGCGGAACTACATTTCTCTTCTTCGTGGTGGCGGTCAGCATAATCGTATTCGTGCTCATAAACTTTATGCTGGATAGGTGCAATCTGCTCGACGGCAGAAAGGTCGTCGACGCGCTTATTAAGCTCGGCTTCAAGCTGTTGTTCCTGCCAGTCGTGGCGGGAACGTCGTATGAGATACTCAAACTGCTCGCAAAGAGCGACTGCCTGTTTGTGCGCATTCTGCGCGCGCCGGGGATGGCGTTGCAGAAGCTGACTACCAAGGAGCCGACGGACGATATGCTGGAAGTGTCGCTCGCCGCGTTTAAGACCGTAATGGAAATGGACGAGAATCCCAATCTCCCCGAACGCAAATTCGATATAAGCGTGCCCTACGGTGTCGCGCGAAAGCGTTTGGAGGATCTGGCTAAGGGCGCGGACGAGGCGGATATAGATTGGATTATCGCCGAGACTACGGGCGTAAAGCGGAGCGAGCTCCCCGAGCTTAAAACGCTTACAAAGGCGCAGTTCGACGGCGCGACGGAGATAGCGAAGCGTATGTCGGACGGAAAGCCTCTGCAATACGCGCTGGGGAACGCCGATTTTTACGGGATTAAGATTGCCGTCAATCAGAACGTGCTAATTCCCCGTCCAGAGACGGAGGAGCTCGTCGAAAAGGCTATATCCGAGATTAAGGACAGACAGGAGAGCGGAAAAGACGTCAAAGCGCTGGATTTGTGCACGGGAAGCGGAGCAATAGCCGTCGTAATCGCAAAGAAGACGGGAGCGGATGTGCTCGCGACGGATATAAGCGGCGCGGCGTTGGACGTGGCAAAGGCGAACGCGCTCAACGAGGGCGCAGATATAAAATTTGCCGTCGGCGATTTGTGGAGCGCAGCGGAGGGCGTTTACGACGTGATAATTACCAATCCGCCTTACATCCCGACCGCGGATATCGGGAGCCTCGACGAAAAGGTGAAGAATTTCGAGCCGTCGCTCGCTCTCGACGGCGGAAGGGACGGGCTTGATTTTTACCGCCGCATAGCGGAGGGGCTGAACGCTCATCTTGCGGAAGACGGAGTTCTGCTGATGGAGTTCGGCATAAATCAGGCGGAGGATATAAAGGGTATTTTCGACAAGTTCGAGGTACGGATAGAAAAAGATATGGAGGGCGTGGAGCGTATAGCCCGCGTGAGGAGGAAAAATGAAAATAAGTGACGGATTGATTTCCAAGCTCGACAAGATTACGGCGCGTTATAACGAGATTATAAACGTGCTTCTCACCAAACCCGAGGTCATCGCCGATCAGGAGCGGTTCCGTTCGCTGTCAAAGGAGCATTCGGATCTTGCGCCTATCGTGGAAAAGTACGAGACGTTTTTGAAGCATAAACGCGACTTCGAGGATTGCAACGTTATGATGGTTACGGAAATGGACTCCGAAATGAAGAGCCTTGCCAAGTCGGACGCGGACAGCTTGCGCGCGATGCTCGAAAAGGATATCGAGGAGATAAAAATATCACTTCTTCCAAAGGACCCCAACGAGGATAACAACGTCATTATGGAAATACGCGCGGGCGCGGGAGGAGACGAGGCGGCTTTGTTCGGAACGGAACTTATGAAGATGTACCGCCACTATGCCGACGTGAACAACTGGAAGGTCGAGGAGGTGGATATGAACTACACCGAGCTCGGCGGCGCGAAGGAGCTGGTGTTTATGATATCGGGCAAGGGCGCGTACGGCAAGCTGAAATACGAGAGCGGCGTGCACCGCGTACAGCGCGTTCCCGAGACGGAGTCGCAGGGAAGAGTGCATACCTCTACGGTGACGGTCGCGGTGCTTCCCGAGGTGCAGGACGTTGAAATCAACCTCAACGAGAACGACATAAAGGTGGATACCTACCGTTCGGGCGGCGCGGGAGGACAGCACGTAAACAAGACGGAGAGCGCGATACGTATGACGCATCTTCCTACGGGCATAGTTGTCGAGTGTCAGGACGAGCGCAGCCAGATTAAGAACAGGGAAAAGGCGATGAAGGTGCTTAAATCCAGAGTGTACGACTACTACCAGTCGCAGGCTCAGAAGGAGTACGCCGAAAACCGTCGCGCGCAGGTCGGAACGGGCGACAGAAGCGAGCGTATACGTACCTACAACTTCCCGCAGGGGCGCGTGACCGACCACAGAATCGGACTTACGCTTTACTCGCTGGACAAGTTTATGCTCGGCGAAATGGACGAGATGATAGAGGCGTTGCGCATAGCCGTGCAGAATAAGATGCTGGAAAACATCGATTAATCGCGAAACGCGCGAAATGTATATTTCAAAAGTCGGGCGTGTATGCGAAAAACGGCGTATATTGCCGTAAAATATACCGTCAGCCAAAATTTTTTGCAAAATATAAAAATGAGGGTTGAAATCGGACGGTATATTTTATAAAATATAATCAACGGAGGTGCTTTATGATTCAACTGATCACCGGAGCAAAAGGAACAGGCAAGACTAAACAGATTATCGATATGGCGAACGCCAACGTTGATGGCGCAAGGGGCGATATAGTATTTTTGACGGATACGGACAGATATATGTTTTCAATCCGTCCGCAGGTGCGTATCGTCAACGCAAAATGTCTGAAAAGAGGACAGGATTGCATTTCGGAAGAGGCTCTTATAGGCTTTATCAAGGGACTGCTTGCGGGCAATCACGATATAGAAACTCTCTACATAGACGGCGCGCACAGGATACTTTGCAAGACCGTAAACGAAATGAAGGATTTCTTCGAGGATATGTACTCCATAGCTAAGGAAACGGAAACCAAAATCGTTCTTACCGTGAGCGAGGACGAGGCGAATTTCCCCGAGTTTATGAGAAAGTATTGAGGAAGCTATGAAATTTACCAGCACGCGCGACGCACATAAGGCGTTATCGGCGAGCGAAGCTATTATCAAAGGTATTTCGGACGACGGCGGACTTTTCGTGCCGTCGTCTTTCCCCACTTTAAGCGAGATGGATATATGCGAGCTTATCTCGATGAGTTATCCCGAACGCGCGGCGAAGATAATTTCGATGTACTTCGACGATTTCGAGTACGAAGAGCTTTTGGAGTACTGTGAAAAAGCGTACGAACGCTTCGACGGAGACCCTTGCCCCGTGGTCAAGGTCGAGGACGGACTGTATATGCTGGAGCTGTGGCACGGTCCGACCTGCGCGTTTAAGGATATGGCGCTTACGCTTCTGCCTTATCTGCTTACTGCGGCGAAACGCAATCTCGGGATAGAGGAAAAAACTCTTGTTATTACCGCCACGAGCGGCGATACGGGGAAAGCCGCGCTCGAAGGCTTTAAGGACGTCGAGGGCACGGAGGTCATAGTGTTTTATCCGTCCAAGGGAGTGAGCGCGACGCAACGCCTGCAAATGGTCACGCAGGAGGGCGGCAACGTGCACGTCGCCGGCATAAAAGGCAATTTCGACGACGCGCAGACCGCTGTTAAGTCCGCTTTCAACGATGAAGAACTTAAACAGGAGCTTGCCGCGCTGGGATATACGATGAGCTCCGCAAATTCCATAAACTTGGGCAGGCTCGTGCCGCAAATCGCTTATTATATTTCCGCTTATTGCGACCTTGCGGACAGCGGAGAAATCGTAATAGGCGACAAGGTGAATTTCGCCGTTCCCACGGGCAATTTCGGGAACGTGCTCGCGGGTTATTACGCCTATAAAATGGGCTTGCCCGTAGGCAGGTTTATAATCGCTTCCAACGCAAACAACGTGCTGACGGACTTTTTCAATAAAGGCGAATACGACGTAAACCGCGACTTTTTCAAAACCTCTTCGCCGTCTATGGATATTCTGATTTCCAGCAATCTGGAAAGACTGATTTACGAGACTACGGGAAGAGACGACGCTCTTATAAGAGAATTGTACGGCAAGCTGAAAACGGAGGACAGATTCGATCTCGACCCCGAGACCGTTCGCGCGGACGTCTTCGAGGCGGGCTGGGCGGACGAGGAGGAGACAAAGGACGCCATAAACACCTTTTTCGATCTGGACGATTACGTTATGGATACGCATACCGCGGTGGCGGCGAGCGTCTATAACGATTACTCCTGCGATACGGAGGACGATACCCCGACCGTGATACTGTCTACGGCAAGCCCGTTTAAGTTTGCTTCCGACGTGTTCGCCGCGCTCGGAGGGCATGAAAAAGACCCCTATAAGGCTATCGTCAAGCTGCAATCCGTCACCGCGTTGGAATGTCCCTACTGCCTGACCGAGCTGTTTGCGGCGGACGAAATACATAAAAACGTGATAGACCGATCTTCCGTCAAGGAAGCGGTGCTGAGTTTTGCGGAAGGCAAACTGAAATAAATCAAGGAGGCATAACGCTATGGAAAGCGAACGGACGCAAGGCAAAAAAATCATTCTCAGCGGCATACAGCCCACGGGCACGATTACACTCGGAAATTATCTCGGAGCCGTCAGAAACTGGCAGACGATGCAGTCCGAGTTCGATTCAATCTTTTTCATAGCGGATATGCACGCTCTCACCGTGAGGAGAGAACCGTCCGAGTTCAGACAAACAGCGCTTAGCTTCTTCGCGCAGCTGCTCGCCTGCGGTGTAGATCCCGATAGGTCGATTATGTATTTTCAGTCTCACGTGAGACAGCACGCCGAGCTTCAATGGATACTCAATTGCAATACCTATGTCGGAGAAGCGTCGAGGATGACGCAGTTTAAGGACAAGAGCGCAAAGCACGCGGACAATATAAATATGGGTCTTATGGACTATCCCGTGCTTATGGCGGCGGACATATTGTTGTTTCAATCAGACCTTGTGCCCGTAGGCATAGACCAGAAACAGCATCTGGAGCTTACGCGCGATATCGCTATACGCTTCAACAACCGCTATGGCGAGACGTTTAAGGTGCCCGACGGATATATCCCGACTATGGGAGCGAAGATTTGTTCTTTGCAGGACCCGACCTCCAAAATGTCAAAATCCGATCCCGACCAGAACGCGACCGTTTCTATTGTCGACGACGAGGCGACGATAGTGCGTCGCTTCAAGCGCGCCGTCACAGACAGCGGAAGCGAAATATGCCTTAGAGAGGATAAGCCCGGAATCAGCAACCTGATAAACATTTACGCGGCGATAGAAAACAAATCCGTCTCCGACGTGGAAAAGGAATTTGCGGGGCAGGGCTACGGCACGTTTAAGATAGCCGTCGGCGAGGCGGTCGCGGCGAAGTTCAAGCCTATACGCGAGGAGTATCTGAAATACGCCGCCGATAAGGAGTATATCGCAAGCGTCGCGAAGAGGGGCGCGGAAAGCGCCGCGTATCTCGCGGAGCGTACGCTCAGAAAGGTCAAGAAGAAAGTGGGGCTGGTGTCCTTCTGATAATATGGAGGGATTGGTCGACAGTTTCGGAGGATTCCGCGACGTGAAACGGCGAAGCGCCTAATATGGCTTTAACTTCCGTTTAATGTGTAGACAGTATAGTAATAATAGAAGAGTGAGCGATGTTCGGATACGTTATACCTGATAAGAACAATATGTATATAAAAGACTTCAACGTCTTTCAGGCTTTCTATTGCGGACTTTGCAAGGCGCTCTCGAAGACGGGCTCGCAGATTACGAGGCTGTGCACAAATTACGATATAACCTTTTACAACGTGCTGCTGCACTGCATCACCGATTGTGAAATAAAGTTTGAAAGAAAGCTGTGCGTATACAACGGCAGGAAAAAAGTTATTGCAGTACCTGACGAGCTTTCTTTGAAGATGGCCGACCTTGCGGTGATGCTTGTTTATTATAACGCCGAGGACGACGTGACCGACGGTAAAAAGTCAAGAATAATCATAAAATGGCGGCTTGCAATGAGAAAACGAGCCGCGGCGCGCAGGCTACCGAAGATAAATACGCTTATGAAGGAGAGCTTTCATAGGCTCAACGCGCTGGAAAAGGAAAAGTGCGACAGTATAGACAGGGTCGCGGATTGTTTCGCTTCGCTGATGAGGGATATAACCCGCGAGCTTGCAAAGACCGACAGCGTTATCGACGACTTCACGTACAACCTTGGGCGTTTGGTTTACCTGCTTGACGCCGTGGACGACGTGGAGAAGGACAGCAAAAAGAACAGATACAATCCGATTTTGCTTAACTACGGGAAATGTGACAAAAAGGCAGATTATCTTGCGGAAAACGCTGATGAACTTGCGTTTTTGTTAGGTTCTACCTATAATAAGCTGGTCGGGAGCTACAATATGATAGACGTCAAGCTGTACGAGGGAGTTTTGAGCAACACCGTTTATCTCGGCTTGAAAATGCAAATGGAGCGTCTGCTCAAAGGAGAAGAAAAATGCCAATTAACCCGTTTGTAGTTCTGGGCGTGGACAGAGACGCGTCGCAGAACGAGATTTTGGAGGCGTACAAGGAGAAGCGCGCGTATTATCAGGAGCGCGTGTTCGACGAGGGCGAGAGCGGCGCAGAGGCGGCGCGTATGCTTGCGGTGCTTGACAGCGCCTATCAACAGGCGATGGAAATGTCTCATGAAAACGCTACCGTGTCGGGAGAGGGCGAATCGTCCTACGAGGGCGTAAAGCAGGCTATACGCGATAAAGACCCCGAGAGAGCGCAACGCGAGCTTGACAGAATTTCCTATCGCGGAGCGGAATGGCATTATTTCCAATCCATAGTTTTTTATGAGAAAAACTGGCTGAACGACAGCAAGAAACAGCTGGAAATCGCCTTGCAGATGGAGCCCGACAACGATAAATACCGTCGCGCGCTCGACAATCTGAAAAAGAAGATTGACGGCTCGCGTCCTTACGATAAGGAAGGTAGTCAGGGCGTATATTCCAACAACTCGACCACGACCTCGTCGGAGCGCAGTTATTCACAGCAGGCTTCCGCAACCGACGGCTGCTGTGCGGCGTGTCAGGCACTTTGGTGCGCGGATTGCTGTTGCGAGTGTATGGGCGGCGACCTTATCCGTTGTTGCTAAAACGCGCTATTTGGCGTCTTGCGGTGTCAGTCTTGTGCGCGCTCATTGTCGTGTACGAAATGTACACCGGGCAACTCGCGTGCTTGACTTCCTTGCACTGCATCCAAATATCGCGTTTTAGATAAAATATTGGTACGGGTGTCTTTTGCGCCGAATGTCAAACATAAAATGCGATTGTATCGCATTTTGCGTACGCACAGCGACAACAAACCTAAAAATTTATAAATAGATTTCAGCTAAATGTCGCCGCGTGTGATGTGAGCTAAATCAAACGTCCCTGTTTTGTGGGGTTAAAAGTGAGAGACCGCAATAGGCGCGACGCGTTAAACGCACAATCCGGCAATTGTGCGTAGCCTAAGCGGGCTTACCTCTCAAACCGCGAAGCCTCGGTACCCTTGAGGAAGGGGGAAATTTAATAAAAATCCCCGCAGTTCACCTTTGCAGAGCAAGTCGCCCTCAGCTTGATAGAGGTGTGGCACTACGGTTTGCATTTTAGCGAATTACAGTATTAAACTATGGCAAAGAGAAGAAATAAAATCAGTCGGCAGGACGTCATATACAGGTTGGCTCTTTCGGGCATATCGGCGGCGATTGCGTTGCTCTGCGTTTGGTTGAGCGTGATTGTGAGATTCAGTACAATCGCTTTTTACGTTGCCGCGTCCGTTGCGATTATGGTTCCGCTCACAAGGAAATACTATCTTTCGGGTTTTTTCGCTTACGCCGTCTCCGCCGCGCTCGGATTTGTCATTGCAGGGGATATATACACAGTCGTAGGTTACGTCGCGTACTTCGGTCCTATGGCTCTCATCACCGGCATTATGCGCAATCGCAAGGTGAAATGGTTTATAGCCCTGCCTATCAAGATTGTGTATATCAACGGCGCGCTCGCGCTTTTGTACTTCGTCTGCCACACTATAATGATTGACGCCGCTATTATGGACAAGATTTCATACTGGGTGGTCGCGCTCGTAGGCACTGTCGCGCTTGTCGCAATCGATTTCGTGTTGCAGCTTGTATATTCGAGGCTTATTCCGCTTATCGAAAAGGCGCTGCGCGTTCCGTCCAAGGAGCAGGATAGCGCTCTGCTTCCCGAAGACGATGACGAGGACGTAAGCGCGTTCGATATAGACAGCCCGTTTGAAGAGTACAGGTTCGGGAGCGAAAAAGACGATAATAATAGTATTGAAAATGAACAAAACGACGCAGAGGATTAATCGTTATACAGTTTGTCGGACTAAGCGCCGTTATGGGCAATAATTAAAATGATTTCTAATATAATTCAATTAAAATGCCGAAATCATTAAGTATTTAAGATTTAATACAATATTTTTATAAAAATTTGCCAATAGTTTTCGTTACAAATCCAAAAACTCGACCCCTGCGAGCAGTACGTCCTCGATTTTGCGGTTTTTGAGAGAGTAGTATATGATTTTGCCGTCGCGGCGTTGCTTGACTATATCCGCCGCGCGCAGCAGGCGAAGCTGGTGGGAGCATGTCGTCTGATTGATTTCCAGTATGCGGCTTAAATCCGTTACGCACATTTCGGATATGGCAAGAGCACAGATAATTTTTGTCCTTGTGACGTCGCTGCACGCCGAAAAAAACTCCGAAAGAGCGTGCAGGGTGGCGTTGCGCGGTATGTAGCGGATGACGGTTTCCTCGCTGTCGTTGTCTATCAGGTTTTCCATATCCGTATCGTAATACGGAACGCCTCGCCGATTTTGAAAACTTTTGTCGTTTTTTTTGAGATTTTGGGTATTGTTAATTTCGGCGCATTTGCACATTTGAGCATACGACTTCATATCTTGATAAAAAATCACGGGTGGATATATGTTCAACGATAACTGGTATCTGTTTTTGCTCATCGTTATGCTGGCGTTCTTCTCGGACGGGGAGATAAGTAACCGCGAGGCTATCGTTATGCTCGCGATACTTTTTGCGCTTACAATTACAAACGTGCCCTCGACCGACGACGATGACGATACAAGAAATTGCTTCTGTAATCACACTATTTGATTTGATAATAATGTCTCCTTGATTTATCATTTTATTATCTAATTAAGCATGAAATATCTAATTGGGTAATAAGTATTATGCATGTATCTTTTTAGGTATGTTAAGTGTCTTATTAGGTTTTTGGGTTAAAAATAGGGATAAGTACTATTGTAGAGGATTATTATGTTTGTAGATGTATTCTGCGAATTATTAGATTAAAATGAACTAACCAAAAACAGTTTCCAGAACGATGCAAAATTCGGTATACGACCGTAATCGGTTGGACAAAGTTGGGAAGGTTGCCTGATTTTATGTCATAAATAAAAGTTGCGGATTTTTTTGAATGTTCAATGGACTATTTGGTTCAAAGAAATGTAGAAACAAATAATTGCTTATACACAAATTAAGCAGAAGAAAAATTATTAAACTGTTTTGGAGAATAAGATAAAGAATATAAAGCGATTATGTTAACTATTGCTGAAAAATTAATAAAACCAGACACAGTATTATGAAGTAATAATCTTTTTACTTGAAAATTTTTAACAAATATACTAAAATATATAAAGCATTATTACCGCATTGCGGAAAGGAGATTTTATATGAAAAATTTGGTGGGCGCGTGTATGTTCGGTCAGAGCGGAGGTCCGACCTCCGTCATCAACAGCAGCGCGGCGGGCGTTTTTACGGAGGCTTTGAAGCAGGGCAATATTACAGCCGTATACGGCGCGGAGCATGGGATTGTGGGTATTCTCAACGAGAAATTCTTCGATATGTCCAAGGAGGACCCGAAGGAAATAGAGCTCCTTAAATACACGCCGTCTTCGGCTCTCGGTTCTGCCAGATATAAGCTCAAGGACGCCGACGTCGACGATACGGATTACAGGCGCATACTCGAGGTTTTCAAAAAATACAATATCCGCTATTTTTTCTACAACGGCGGAAACGACAGTATGGATACGTGCAACAAGGTCAGCAAGTATTTGCAGTCCGTGGGCTACGAGTGCAACGTCATCGGCGTGCCCAAGACCATTGACAACGACCTCTACGGCACCGACCACTGCCCCGGCTACGCCAGCGCGGCGAAGTATATAGCAAATACCATTATGGAATGCAACCTCGACGCAAAGGTGTACAACTTCGGACAGGTCTGTATTCTCGAAATCATGGGAAGAAACGCAGGCTGGCTCACCGCCGCCGCCGCGCTTGCGGGATATAAGGGTCTCGGCGCGGATTTGATTTATCTTCCCGAAGTTCCTTTCGACGTGGATAAGTTTGTGGAATCCGTCAAGGGCGTTTGCGAGAAGAACGACAATAAATGCATAGTTGCGGTGTCCGAGGGCTTGAAAAACGCCGAGGGTAAATATGTCGCGGAATGCACGGTGTCGCAAAACGATACTTTCGGACACGCTCAGCTCGGCGGTCTTGCCCAGACGCTTGCCTCTATCGTCAAAGAGAGACTGGGCGTGAAAGTGCGTCCGATAGAACTCAGCCTTATGCAGCGCTGCGGAGCGCACCTCGCTTCCAAGACGGATGTGGAAGAAGCGTTCAATGCGGGAGCGTTTGCGGTCAGAAGCGCTGTCGAGGGCGAGACGGATAAAATGGTCATATTCAAGAGAGAGTATGACGAGAAGGGCAATTACGTTTGCAAAAACGTGCTTATGCCCCTCGAACTTGCCGCAAATACGGAAAAGAAAGTTCCGCTCGAATGGATAACAAACGACGGCTCGTACGTAGGCGACGAGTTTATCGAATACGCTCTGCCGCTCATTCAGGGCGACGCGAAAGCGCCCCTCGAGGACGGATTGCCCAGATTTGCAAAGCTCAAAAAGATTTACGCGGCTCTGTAATCTGCTGACGGTTATGCCATAACGATATAGCGAGGCATAACCGTTTTTTTGACGTTTTTACCGGAGATTGTTACGCGTGAGCGTGCCGTACAAATACTGTGCGCGGCGAAAGGCGGATTTGCGATATGACGGATTTGATAGTCGGAGATATAATCGAGGGCGCCGTCTCGGATTTCGGCAGCGACGGGGAGGGGGTCGTTAAATACGGCGGAATGCCCGTGTTTGTCCCGTACGCAATTAAGGGCGAAACTGTGCGCGTGCGCGTAAGCTACGTAAAAAAGGACTGCGCGTTCGCAGAGCTTATCGAGGTCATAAAGCCGTCGGGGGACAGAATAAAACCGCTGTGCCCTTACTTCGGCAAATGCGGAGGATGCGATTTGCAGCATATGTCGACTCCGCTTCAGCTTTCATGCAAGCGCGACAGCGTGAAGGTCGCGCTGAAAAAGTTTGCCGATATCGAAGCCGACGTAGCTATCCCCGTGAGACTCAACGATTGGGAATACCGCAATAAGCTCGCGTTGCCGTTTGCATATAACGGCAGAAGCAGGCGTATTTCGCTTGGCTTCTATCAGAAAAAGTCACATAAGGTCGTGCCTATTAAATATTGTCCCCTGCACGGACAGTGGGCGGCGGATTTAATCGAAGTCGTTACGGATTGGGCGAACGAATTTGCACCATCCGTTTATGACGAGGATACAAGAAAGGGACTTTTACGGCATCTGGTCGCCCGCAAGCTGGATACGTTGTCGGTTACGCTTGTCATAAACGGGAGCAGACTGCCGCATTGCGACGAGCTTATAAAACGGCTGAAAGAAAAATTTGATAGATTTACGTTCTATGTATCCGAAAATACGAGAGCGGATAACGTCATACTGCGCGACGTGAGACTCATTTACGGCAAAGAGAGAAAACAGAATTTAGGGAAGTTCTGCGCTAAGGTGTCACCAAAATCCTTTTTACAGGTCAATTCCGTCATACGGGACGCGCTTTATGACAGGGCGGCAATGGCTCTGGACGGCTTCGACGGCGACATAATCGAGCTGTATTCGGGCGTAGGGCTGCTCACAGCGCAGATAGCTCGCAGACTGCCCGAGGCGCATATCACCGCGGTGGAGATAGAGGAGTCGTCGCATATGGACGCGATAGAACTTATGTCGTCGCTGGGGCTTTCCGAGAGGGTGATGAACGTCTGCGACGACGCGGCTCGCTTTCTTGCGAGTCTGCCTGCGCGTAAAAGGTTCGATAATGTCGGAAATTTGGACGAGAATATAAAAAACTCTCCTTATTACGTCGGAGATATGTTTGCGGACGAGGATAAAAAACGCGCGCTGATACTCGACCCGCCGCGTAAGGGGTGCGACGGCAATCTGCTTAAAATTGCGGACTTTGATCGTATTGTGTATATATCCTGCAATTCGCTGACGCTCGCGAGGGATTTGAAAATCCTATCAGACAGATATGAGCTTGAAGATATCAAGCTGTTCGATATGTTCCCGCAGACCGCAAACGTCGAGACGCTGGTCGTGTTATGCAAGAAAACTTGATTGCTTTTCGTGCGTAGGGGTATGTACGTCGAAACGCTCGCCGTGCTTCCCCAAAGGAGTTGACAGACTTGTAAGCGATCATCAATAAAGAATAAAATCAGTTGGTTAGCCTCACTAACCAACTGATTTTTCGTTTTGCAATATTAGGTTTTATAATCCCGACAGTATGCATTTATCTGCTTGGGCGGGAGTCGTCTCTGTCATAATCGCGGCGGTCATCGTCACGGTAACGGCGGTCGTAATCCCTGTCATAATCTCTGTCGCGTTCGTAATCGTCACGTCTGTCGCGGTCGGAACGCCTGTCTCTGTCGTCGCGCCTGTCGTCATATCTTCTGTCATCGTCGTATCGCCTGTCGTCTCTGCGACGATAGGAACGTGGGTCATCATAATCGATTTCATCGTCCGCTCTGTCTCTGCGTACGGAGTTTCCTGCGCGGCGTCTCTCGTTTTTTGACGGCTTGAAGAGCAGGATTATTATTATCAGAGTGGGGACTGTTATGCCGATTATAAGCACTATGCGCAGACCGAGAGAGGTTTTGGGAGTAATTGTGCCGTCGGATATTTCGGGCTTCTTTTGAGCTTCCAGTATAGCGTTGCGCTCTGCCTGCGCTCTTTGCTGATAGCCTACATTGAAAGCCTCCAAATCCTCTGAGTTTATAAAGCCGTAGACAGTATTGCCGTTGAGAGTCGCCGATACGTAGATTTTTCCCTCGTTTTCATCGCTGCCGTAGCCCCAGAATTTGATAGTGTAATCGGACGTTAAGTTTCTATTTCCTACGGTGACCTCCGCGCCGTCTTTGAGAGAAAGACGTACGTCGGGAAATATGACCTCGTTTTCGCCTATTGAAATGGTTTCCTGCACGAAATTGTTTAAGTCGTCAGTGGCGATAAAGCAGTTTGAGTTGCCGCAGTAAGTGACCGCGTATCCGAAAATTCCCATTTTTGCGTCTATTCTTATAAAATAACTCTCGGGTACATAGAAAGAATCGGCGTCTCTGTAAATTTTTAAGGCGGATTTGCCCGCATAGGCGTTGCCCGTAAGATTGCTTACAGTAGCCTTTACGACCGTGACAGTTTCGTCCGCATGCGCGACCGAAGACGTCGGAATGCAGAAAAGAGCGGCGACGAATATCGCCAACGCTACGCATACGATGAGCACGGTTTTTGCAAAGGTTTTTCCCATAGTGCCTATATAATACTATAAGAAACTGTAAATTGAAAGCCTTTCCGAGCAATTTCAGAGAGAATTTTTTGTATTTATTAGGATTTGATTGACATAATTTTTTGTATTTTGCGCGGCGTCGATATTATTCTCGGCTTATGAAAGACAACGATACGCTTTTCAAACTTCTAAAAATCGAACACGAAATCGACGTCAGAAAAAGCGACTCTCTCGCGGCATATAACTCCGATAAGGTGCACGAAAAACAGATGGCTTTTCATAAGTGCGCAAAGCGTAACCGCTGGGTGTTCGGCGGCAACCGCTCCGGAAAGACGGAGTGCGGCGCGGTCGAGAGCGTATGGCTTGCAAGAGGCATACACCCGTTCAGACGCAATCGGGACAACGTGTCGGGGTGGGTGGTCAGTCTGTCCCAGCAGGTTCAGAGGGACGTGGCGCAGGCGAAAATACTCAAATACCTTTCGCCCAGATATATGGCGGATATAGTCATGCGCGAGGGAAAGCATACTTCGCCCGAATACGGGGTTATCGACTATATCGTCGTCAGAAACGCGTTCGGCGGGACGAGCAGAATAGGCTTCAAATCCTGCGACCAAGGGAGAGAGAAGTTTCAGGGCGTATCGTTGGATTTCGTGTGGTTTGACGAGGAGCCGCCGAAGGATATTTACGACGAATGCAGGATGAGGGTGTTCGACAGGCGCGGAGATATATTCGGAACAATGACTCCTCTTAAAGGTCTCACTTGGGTGTATGACGAAATCGAACTAAATTGCAACGACGACCCCGAGGTCTGGTGCGAATATATGCAATGGAGCGACAATCCATATCTCGACCCGACGGAGGTCAAGGCGATGGAAACCGTCGTGCCGAAAAGCGAACAGCTATCAAGAAGATACGGGAAATTCTCGACGGGAGAGGGATTGGTGTATCCGGAGTTCGACGCAAGCGTCCACGTGATAGAGCCATTCTCGGTTCCTAAAAACTGGTATAACAATATCTCCATAGACCCCGGACTTTCCAATCCGACCAGCTGTCATTTCTATGCGGTGGATTACGACGGAGTGATTTACGTGGTGGCGGAGCACTACGAGGCGGGGCAGAACATCGATTATCACGTGGAGGAAATATTCAGAATCGCAAACTCTCTCGGCTGGCCTACGGACGGCAAGGGCAGACTTCACGCGCTTATCGACAGCGCGGCGAATCAACGCACGCTCGCCTCGGAAAAGAGCGTAGCGGAGCTGTTCTGCGAAAAGGGTATTTTGGTGAATACCAACGTAAACAAGGATTTATACAGCGGAATACAGCGCGTAAAGTCCTTATTTGAGCAAAGACCGCCTAGAATACGAATATTTTCAAACTGCGTAAACCTGATACGCGAAATCAAAAGCTATTGGTGGGGGCGCGGCGACAGACCCAAAAAAGTCGACGACCATTCGCTTGACGAGCTGAGATACTTCGTTATGACGCAGGCGAAGCCTACGCCTCTGCCCGTGCTCGCCAAGACGGAGATTCAGGCGGATAAGGAAAAGCTGATACGCAACGTTAAGAGGGGAAGACAATGGACGGGGAAATTCTGAAAGCTCTGCTTAAAAGAGCTAAGGGCTACAACTATAAAGAGGTGCAGGAGGAGTATGCCGTTAAGGAGGACGGCGAAATCGCGCTGACAAAGCGTAAGGTGACGGAAAAATACTGCCCGCCCGACAGCGGCGCGCTTAAAACTTATTTGGAGCTGAGCGAGGAGGACGGGATTTCGGAGCTCTCGGACGAGGAGCTCGAACGCGAAAGACGAAGGCTGTTAAAGGAGCTGGAAAAGGAAGAGAATATGAAAATAAACGCCGCAAAGGACATAGCGTCCGAGCGGCGTTAAAAATAGAAAGGAGAAAAATATGTCTGATTTGGAACAAAAAATCGTTTCCGAGGTGAATGCCGATTTTAAGAAAAGGCAGGAAGCGAGACGACCCGTTGAACTCAACTGGCGGCTCAATATGAATTTCGTGATGGGCAACCAGTTTGCGCAGATTTCGCCGAAGGGAGATATCGAGGACGACGGCAAGCAGTATTTCTGGCAACAGCGCGAGGTGTACAACCATATTGCGCCTATTCTCGAAACGCGTCTTGCGAAGCTGTCGAGAGTAAAAGCCAAGGCTACCGTGAGACCCGCTACCTCCGATGACGACGACGTCGCGTCCGCGTCTCTTGCGACAAAGCTCATCGACGCAGTCTGCAAGGAGAACGATTTTTCCGCACAGCTGTCGCTTGCAAACACTTGGAGCGAGATTACGGGAAGCGCGTTTTTCAAGGTCACTTGGGCCGCGGAAAAGGGCCGCGCTCTCGACGCGGACGGCTTGGTGCGCGAGGGGGACGTGGACATCACGCTCTGTCCGCCCTTCGAGATATTCCCCGAGGATATCGCCATAACCGATATAGATAAGCAGTCGTCAATTATGCACGTGAAGGTGCTCACCGCCGCCGAGGTCAAGAGAATTTGGAATAAGGAGGTAAAGGGCGGCGAAGTAAACGTGTTTTCCTTCGACAACGCGCAAGTCGCGGGAGGCTACGGCTATACCGCCACCGTACCCAAGATGGTGAGCGAGAAGAGGGACGACAGCGTTACCGTAATAGAAAAGTACGAGATGCCTACCGCCGAGCACCCCAACGGCAGACTTATTATAGTCGCGGGCGACAGACTCTTGCATATGGGCGACCTGCCGTACGTAAACGGCGAAAACGGAAAGAGGGAATATCCCTTTGCAAGACAGGTGTGCATAGACAATCTGACTAACTTCTTCGGAACGTCCGTCGTAGAGCGAATTATCCCCGTACAGCGCGCCTACAACGCCGTCAAAAACAGAAAGCACGAGTTTATGAACCGCATAGCCGTGGGCGTGCTCGCGGTGGAGGACGGAGCGGTGGACACCGATCTCTTGGAGGAGGAGGGACTGCCGCCCGGAAAAATCGTCGTATACAGACAGGGGAGCACTCCGCCGATTATGCTGAGCCCCTCACAGGTGCCGTCCGAGTTTTCACGCGAGGAGGAAAAGCTACTCAACGAATTTGTGATGATAAGCGGAGTGAGCGAGGTGACGACCTATTCGCAGGTGCCGTCCAACGTGTCGTCGGGCACGGCTATCTCGCTTTTGCTCGAACAGGACGATACGAGAATATCGCTCACCGCAGACAGCCTGCGCGAGGCGGTCAAGCGTATAGGCAAGCAGATACTTAGGCTCTACCGCCAGTTTGCAAAGGTGCCCAGAGTAAAGCGTATAACGGGCGAGAACGGAGAGGTGGAAATAGCCGCGTTCTCGGCAAGCAATATCGACAGCGAGGATATAGTGTTCGATACTCTCAACGACATCGAGGACACGCTGTCGGCGCGCAGGGCTATGGTGTACGACCTGCTCAAGCTGGGTCTGTTTACGGACAACGACGGCAGAATGCCCGCCGATACGAAGACCAGACTGTTTGAAATACTCGGCTTCGGAAACTGGGAGAACGGCAGGAGCGAAGAGGAGATCCACCGCAAAAAGGCTCTAAAAGAGAATCTCGACTTCGAGAACGGCGAGATTACCCCCGACGTGTACGACAACCATTCTATGCACATTTCGGAGCATATCAAGATGTGCGTATCCTCCAAGTGCGGCAAGGATAAGGCGCTGCACGACAGAGTGGCGAGTCACATTGCAAAGCACGCGCAGCTGTCCGCTCTAGACAGCGGCATAAGCGAACTTGAAAAACGTTTTGAACAAGGAGTCGAAAATGAAAGCGAACGATAAATTCGATATGGCAACGGAATCGCAGAACGGCGGAGTTACGGCGTTTATGGCAGCCGCCGAGGCGGCGGAGGAGGACGCGTGCGGCGTCAATCCCGAAATCGTAGGGGAAAGCGAGGATAGCGGCGAAAACGAAATCGCGGACGCCGCAAACGATGAGGAAATCAACAAACATAAATTGGGCAAATTCAGAAACCCGCAGGAACTGCTGCGCGCTTACGGCGAGCTGGAAAAGGAATTCACCCGCCGTTCGCAGAGGCTCAAAGAGCTTGAAAACGGCATAAACCGCAAGCAACCGAGGAGCGACGAGGAGTGGAAGAGCGAGGTGGACAAGTTTTTTTCGGAAATCCCCACCGCCAGAGCGTTTGCAAAGGACATAGCAAATCAGCTTCTTGAAAATCCGCAACTCAGACAAGAGGAAAACTGCCTCAAATCCGCTCTGCTTAACGTGCTTGCCGACAAGTTCAGAACGCCCGAGCAGCTTATGGAGGACGGACAATTTCTGAACGATTACGTGCTGCGCTCCGACAAGGTCAAAGACGCAATAATTTCGCAGTATCTCAGCGATATGCGCACGGGACTTCCGCCGCACATGTTGAGCAACGGCGGACTGCAATGCGTCGCTCCCGCAGCGAAGCCGAAGACCATAGAGGAAGCCGGATTTATGTTTTTGAAAAATAATAAATAGGAGAAAAGATTATGGTAACTATTTCCAACGCCGACAAGGCGTTAAAGACATTCTATCTCGGCGTTCTCGCCGACCAGCTCAATGTGGGAGTCAATCCCTTGCTTGCAAAAATCGAGCAGACGACCGCCGACGTATGGGGCAAGGAGGTCAAAAAGCTCGCTCCCTACGGAATAAACGGCGGCATAGGCTCGGGAGAGGAGAGCGACAATCTGCCCGCGAGCGGCGGCAATAACTACGCTCAGTTTACGCTCACTCTCAAAAACCTGTTCGGGAAAATCGAGCTCTCCGACAAGGCGATACGCGCTTCCCAGAACAACGCGGGCGCGTTTGTAAATCTGCTCAATGCCGAAATGGACGGCTTGCTTAAAGCGAGCAAATTCAACTTCGGACGTATGCTTTACGGAGACGGAAGCGGCGTTATCGCGACCACGGTCGAAAACGTCGGCGACTACAACAACCAGATTACCGTCGACAGCATAAAGGCGTTGATGGAGGGTATGACGGTTGACGTATATTCCGCAGAGGGCGTGAAGGATACGGCGCTGTCAGGCGCAAGAATTACCTCGATCGACAGAGCCAAGAATGTCGTATCTTTGAGCGCGAGCGCGGCGGCAAAGTGCGGCGCGGGCTGCAAGGTTTACGTACAGGGCTCCAAAAACAACGAAATCACGGGTCTGGAAGCCGTATTCGGCGACACCGCTTCCATTTACGGCTTGAACAGAGCGGATTATTCCTTCCTCACGCCTTATACGCAGACGGTGGACGGTACCGTTACGGTGAGCGCGATTCAGGACGCTATCGACGCAGTGGAAGAGACCTCGGGAGGGGCAATCGACTTCATCGTCGCTTCCTACGGAGTGAGAAAGCAGTACGTCGACCATCTTTCCGCCACCCGCACCAACATCGACTATCTTACGCTCGACGGCGGCTACAAGGCGCTGTCATATTCGGGAGTGCCCTTCGTCGCGGACAGATTTGTGGGCGACAGCGATATGTATCTGCTCAACAGCGGCGACTTTAAGCTGCATCAGCTCTGCGACTGGCGCTGGCTGGAAGGCGAGAGCGGAAGCGTGCTTCATCAAGTGCCGGGCAAGGCGTGTTACAGCGCGACGCTCGTCAAGTATGCGGATTTGCTCTGCGAGCGTCCCATGGGTCAGGCGAAACTTACGTTTACGGGGAAAACTGGCGGCGTCACGGGCGGCGGCTCCGATAACTCGGGCGGCGGCGAGACGGAAGAGCCGCAATACTACACCGTCACCTTCGATACACTCGGCGGCACGGAGGTAAGACCGCAGATCGTCAAGCCCGGCGGCTATGTGGTTCAGCCTATGTCTCCCACTAAGGCGACGTTCGAGTTCGATGGCTGGTTCTGCGACGGCAAGAAGTTCACCTTCAACACCATTCCCGTCCACTCCGACATAACGCTTGTCGCCAACTGGGTGTAATTATGCACGAGCTGACGAGAATCGACGAGGATTTGTTCGATATAGCAAGCAGACTGCGCGAGATCGATCCCAGATACGTGCTGTACAGAAATCGCAAATTGAACAGATTCGAAATTCATGCAAACGGGGCACTGCAAATCGTAGTGCCCTTTGCACGGCTCGACGCGCGTACTTTGGAGCTTGTAAGAAGCACCCGGCTAGAATACGCGGACAGGCTTATGCGCGATATCGATTCGGACAACGAAAAGCTGCGCAGGCAAAACGTCGCGACCGCGCGCGAAAGAATTATGGAGGAGGTCGAACAAGCGTTATGACAGTAAAAAAAATCATCGGAGAATGCCTGATAAAAATGGGGGAGACGGACTTTACGTCCAAAACCTCCTACACCGAAACCGAACAGAAGCTCATAGATTCCTTGCTCGCCGCGCTTAATATAGCGTACAGGGAGGTTGTGTGCGAATATCTTCCGCTCGTCCATACCGAAACGGTCTTGTTTGAGAAAGGCGAATACGCCGTAGCGCCACTCGAAAAAAAGATAATTTATCCCATCAGGGTGACAAAGGGCGACAGCGTCGTTGCATTCAAGGCATATGCGGACAGAATCGTGGCGGCAACGGACGGCTACGCCGCATTGGAGTACGCCTATATGCCCGACGAGCTGAAACTTGCGGACGATATTGAAAACCTAAGACTTACGCAGTCCGCGCTGAGCGACGGAGCCCTCGGCGAATACTATTTTGCAAACAAGGTTTTCGACCTGGCCAAGAGCTTCGATTCGTCATTCAGAGAGAAACTCGGATTCCTAAGATATAAGGGCAGGAGACTCATGCTCAAAGAGAGGAGGTGGCAGGTTTGAAAGAGGTCAGAGTGGGAAAGAGCAGAGTGCGCGTAGGATTTAAGGGCATCGTCAATACTACCGACGAGGGCGTGCTGGATATGGCGTATACGGATAAGGCGTACAACTTCGCATTTGAAAACGGAGCGCTTACGGGCGGAATCGGCATAGACCCCGCCGAGGGATACTACTTCGCGCCCATAGTGGCGAGGCACTTATATCCCGAAATCCCCGGAACAAGAGGAATCAAGGACGTTTTTCTGTACAGACGGCTGACCGAGGAGGGAGTGCGCGACGACAGGCTTATCGCGCAGGCGACGAGCGGACATTTCTATTATACGTCGATATTCAAAACGGATACGTGGCACGAGATTCCCGAAATCATAATAACAAAGGACGTGTGGACTGTGAATTACAACTACAACGGAAACGACGTGCTTCTGCTTACGAGCGGCAGGGATATGCTGCTTGTCCTCAACGATACGACGCCTATGGCGTGTATGAACACTCCAAAGTTCACGTCGCTTGCCGTGCACAACGAAAGAGTGTACGGCAGCTTCAACGGGTCAAAGCCGCAGGTGTGGTTTTCGGATGATTTCAACCCCGTGAACTGGAACGTGAGCTCGGGCGAGGCGGGCTACATAAACTTCTCCGACGAATGCGGAGAGGTGTTGAAGGTCGTTTCTTTTCTGAACTATCTTTACGTGTTCAGGGAATACGGCATTTTCCGACTGACCGCCTACGGAGACCAGAGCGAATTTTTGATGAAAAAGGTGTTTACCGATACGGGACGTATAGTTAAAAACTCGATTGAGGTATGCGGAGACAAAATTATCTTCTATGCGGAGGACGGGCTTTATGCCTTTGACGGATACGTGGTTTCGCGTATAGCGGTCGAAATGCCCGCAGTTTACAGAAAGCATCTTATAAGCGGAGCGTATCTCGACGGATGCTATTATCTGGCGTGCTGCATATGGGAGGATTCGGATCAGAACAATGCGGTAGTAAGATATAACCTCAGAGATAAATCCATTTCCATACTGTACGGCTATGCGGTGCGGGTTTTGAAATCCGTGCGCGTTCACAACGGCTCGCAGGTGCTTTGCGTGTTTGCGCGAGGCGACGATATAAAGAAGCTGGGAATGGTTTCGGGAAGCGGAAAGGTCATGAACGTGCCGACAAAAAAAAGATATATCAGCCCTTACGGAACGCTCGGCTCGTCCGCTCTGAAAACTGTGAGGAGCGTCTCGCTGCTGACGACTTCGGATCTGACGCTGCGAGTAAAGGCGGACGGCAAGCAATATGACTATGAGGTCTGCGGGAGCGAGACTATGCAGACAGTGCCAATCGAAAAATGCGGCGGAAGAATCGGCTTTGAATTGATTTGCGACAGCGCGGACGCGTACGTAACTCCTTTGATTGCGGCGGTAGATACGCTGTCGGTTTAGGAGGAAATATGAATATAAACGAAATTATAGCAACTTTGGAGGAGCTCGTAGTCAGAGTGAGCGTCCTCGAAAAAAAACTGTCCGCTTTGCAAAAAAATACCGCAAGCGGAAACCAATAGAATATCGGAGGAATTATGGCAAAAAGTCTTTGGGACGAGTTTAAGGATTTGTTTAAGACAGACGCGCAGAGGGCGGAGGAGAAGCAACAGCAGATAAACGACGCGCTCGAACGCGAAAAGGATATTGCCGACAGGCTCGCCGAACTTGAAAAGGAGTATATAAATTCTCTGCCGAAGGAGGAAGAGCCCGATCTCGATAAGCTGTTCCCCGTAAATTCGGGATTGAAGGAAATCGAATATACAAGGGAATCGGACGAGGATATCGCCGCGAGAGCGGAAAAGGAAAACACGTATAACAAAACCGCGGAGCAGAACAAGCTCGCGGACAGCTACGAGTCCAAGCTCGCCGCGCTCTCGGGCTCCAAGCAACAGGCGGGCGACAACCTGAAAGAGAGCTATAAACAGCTTCAGGAGCTGTACGACGAGCTGCGCAAGCGCTCGGAAAACGACGTGCTTAAACGCGGACTTGCAAGGAGCAGTATTGCAGTCACGCAGCTAAGCGACCTCGATACTGCCAGAATGCAGAGCGCGGGAGAGCTCAGAAAATCCTACAACGCTACCATGAACGATATAGACGTAAGAATCGGCGAGCTGGAGGCGGACAGAGAAAACGCGCTTAACGAGCTGGACCTCAAATACGCGGCGGAGCTGGACAGCCGTATTTCGGAGCTGAAAAGCAAGCGAGACAAGACCGTAAAGGAATATGAGGAGTATAACGCGAAAGTGCGCAAGCAGAACGAGCAGTATGAAAAGCAGAGGGAAACGGACATAGCCGATTATCTCGAAAAAGCCGAGAAAAAGAAAAAAGAGGAGCAGGAAGCGCTGGCAAAGCACGAAAGTCAGTACGGATACAGCGGAGCCAAGCAGGAGAATTACGCAAAAAGATACGATATTGCTTACGACTTCTATTCCTCGCTGTCTCCCGATATTGCCGCCGACGCGCTCGCGGCGTCGCCGAATATGAAATACTATCTCGGCAATTATTACGACAAACTCATGAATGCGCTGAAAGGCACGCAGAGCGGAATAAAGAAAGTGTTCTGAGCGCATACGCCAAACCGAGGCGGACGGTCTTTGCCCGTATTCAAAAATGCCCATCTCTTCATTCGTGAAGCGGATGGGTTATTTTTGTATATTTTTATAATCATATATGTTACAATATGCATATGAACGCTTTGACCTATGTGCATCAGACCATAAAAAGACATATCGGCGAGGGCGCGGTGTGTATCGACGCAACGGCGGGAAGAGGATACGATACGGCGTTTCTCTGCGAAATCGCGGGAAAGAGCGGAAGCGTGACCGCTTTCGACGTGCAGAGCGAGGCGATAGAGAGCACTCGTAAGCTGCTCGACGAGAGGGGACTGTCGGCGAGGCTTATACTTTCCTCTCACGAGCATATGGCGGAGTACGCCGACAGCGAAAGCGTGGATTTGATTGTGTTCAATCTGGGATATCTGCCGCGCGGCGACCATTCCGTCTATACCCGCTTCGAGAGCACGAAAAAGGCGATAGAGGCGGGCTTGGGGCTGTTGAAGCACGGCGGACTTATGTGCGTAAGCATATATTACGGCGGCGACAGCGGTTATGAGGAAAGAGACGCTTTGCTGCCTTGGCTCAAACAGCTCGACGACGCGCGCTATCAGGTGCTTGCGACCTTCTTTTACAACTGGAAAAAGGACCCTCCGATTCCCGTGCTCATTTATAAGCTCTGAACCAAGGATAAGTCCTGTTGACTAAATGCGTTTTGCATTGTAATATTAACGTATAAAAAGGTGGGCGGCGCAAAAGAAAGCTATGAGAAAGCGAATTGTTATTTTTATATTGATATTGGCAACGCTCGCATCCTGTTGTTTGTTTGCGGCATGCAATAAAAACGCAGACAATAGCGGCGTTCTGGATTTGGAGGACGGAAGCCGCCCGCATTACGATACTCTTTTTAATCCCGAGGATTTGGCACTTATAAACGAGGCGATGACGGAGGGCGCAAGCGAACAGACCAAAAAACGTGCCGTCATCGCTCTTTACAATACCGCCAATTACAGCCGTATATCCACGCCTCTGTCGCTTATGGTGCAGAACAGCGACGCGGGCATTCCATCATATCTGGGAAGCGTGATAATGCACAGCTTCAATCTGCGTTCGGGAGACAGCTGGTATTATCAGCTTGCTACGGACGTGATATCTCCGATAGACTTTTTGATGAAGGAATTTGCGGGTCTGCTTAAAGTCGCTTTTACAGACGGGAGCGGCGAATATATGTATTCTATCGTAACGGGTTCGGCGGGGGACTGCGATTGCTCATTGGAGACTTTCCCTTACGCCTCTTTCGAGCTCACCCAGACTCCCGTCGGATATAGCGAAGAAAACTTTAAGGAAGAATTGCATTATCTTGACAGCATGCACGAGATAAACAATATGCAATTCTGCGCGGAAATACTCGCCGACGGCGCGCAGATTACGTATGACGCGGAAAACGGGTTTTATACCGTCACCTTCGAGGTGGATATGAGCGCGGACGCCGAATTGATCAGAAATTGGTACTCGATGGCGCAAAAGGATATGCAGGTGTCGGGGCATTCGATAGAAAAATACAATTATTACAGAGCCACGTTGCAGGTCTGGGACAACGGCTATGCGAAATACTTCTATTCGGATTCCGACAGGACAGCCAGCGGAATGGCGAGCGGCGCTCCTAAGGACGAGTTTAAGTATTTTTGGCTGGAAAACGAAATTATGGCGTTGCTTGCTCAGGACGCGAGCGTGGAAAACGCCGAAGAACTCGAATCTCCTTATGATTTTATAAGACATTACAGCGGATTGGATATCGTAAAAGCAAAATTAAGCGAAATGGCGATTGCGGGAATAGTCGTCGCATGTATCGCCGTTGTCATTATTATAACAGTAATTACGGTCGAGATACTGGTGCGTTTAGGAAAGCTGCCCAAACTTGCGGCGAGACGAAATACAAAAAAAGAACGGCGAATGGCGAAAAAAGAAGCTAAAAGAGTCGCAAAGAACGGAAGCTCGCCTCCGAATGATTGCGGTTTCGATGTATCGGGCGTCCCTCGACCGGAATACGTGGAAGAAGATACTTTTTCCGATAACGAATTGTCGGACGCATCGGATAATTGCGATGGCGGCGACGATGAAGAATACAATCCGAGCGAGGACGATTAACGTCGGGAGGAATCATCTGGGATTATATAACGGAAAATGTTATGTATCTGACAGTTTATCCTTGTGAAACGAATAAGCAAACGAACGCCGAGTTTTCGACGTTCGTTTATTATACCTTGCAAATCGTCTGTCGGAATCCGACGAACCTCACATATAAAAAAAGAGGGATAAGCATCCAAACAGTGCGCTTTCATCCGGAACAACAGCGGAATAAAATACAGAAGAAATGCAGATATATCCGTTTGGAAAACAAGATTTACGCACGTCTGTATTCGGACATCATCGAATATGCAAAATATTCGCTTATCGTATAGTACGACGTATATCCAGTTTCATTTGTGGTTATGAATTATCGTAAGCGAATAATTCCAGAATAGTTTAATACATTAAACTAGTTTAGTCAATAGTTTAATATAACAAACTATGGAATACAAAATACATTTTATTATTTATATTGTATGTTTGTCGCAGTCAACGAGGTGGATTATGAAATTGGTTGAAGCTATCGGCAAAAGAGTGGAGGCTTTGCTTGACGAAAAGGCGATGACTCAGTATAAGCTGTCAAAGTTGGGCGGAATTCCGAGATCTACGATTTGTCTTTTGATTTACGCCAAAAATAAAACCGTAAAAATGGATACCGTTTATCAGATAGCGGCGACTCTGCGCATGAGCCTGAAAGATTTCTTCGACGATCCTATATTTGAGGATATAAGCGATTAGATATATTAAAAATCGCATTTTTTATAATAGTCTGCTTTTGGCGGAAACATCTCAAAGAACAGTTGTAATTATATTCGTATCAAAAGACAAGGTATGCACTCGCGGAGCTTTCGGCGTTATTCGGCGTCAAAGCAATTTTTATAGTCGAAAAGGTTTCAATATATTGCCAAAACGTATATCTTGATATATAATTTATACGTATGCTATTTGCTATAAGCGTATGATAAAACAAATTTTTACTGCAATCAAATGAATGTGAGGTTCTGATGAGCAACAGCAAAGACAATAAAAACAAAAAGAAAATACTTGTGGTAGACGATTCCGAAATCAACCGCGCTCTGTTATCGGACATGCTTTCGGTGGATTTCGACATCATCGAGGCAGAGGATGGACTCGAAGCAATCTCCATACTTCACGATCAGGAGATGGAAATTTCGCTTTTGCTTCTCGATATAGTTATGCCTAATATGGACGGCTACGAGGTGTTGGCAAAAATGAATCAGACGGGTTGGATAAAGAATATTCCCGTCATAATCATTTCCGCCGAAACGGGCGGCACGTACATAGACAGGGCGTACGACTTGGGCGCGATAGACTACATAAGCCGTCCCTTCGACGAGCGTACGGTCAAGCACCGTGTGATGAGCAACTTTATGCTGACTGTCAAGCAAAGGGAAATGTCCGAGATGCTGTCCGCTCAGATATACGAAAAGGAGAAGGACAACAGTCTTATGATTGAAATCCTCTCGCATATAGTCGAGTTCAGAAACGGAGAGAGCGGTTTGCACGTACTGCACGTGCACGCATTCACCGAAATGATTTTGAAGGAGCTTGTCAAAAAGACGGATAAATATCCGCTTACGTTCAAGGATATCCGCCTTATAAGCAACGCTTCGGCATTGCACGACGTAGGAAAAATCACAATTCCCTCCGAAATCCTCAACAAGCCCGGCCGCTTTACGGACGAGGAGTTTCAGATTATGAAGCAGCACACGGTTGCGGGAGCCAAAATGTTGGGCGACATACCTTTCCGCGGGAACGAGGCTCTTATCAAGATAGGCTATGAAATTTGCAGATGGCACCATGAGCGTTATGACGGGAGAGGCTATCCGGACGGCTTGAAGGGAGAGGAAATCCCGATTTCGGCGCAGGTAGTCGCGCTTGCGGACGTGTACGACGCGCTCACCAGCAAACGCGTCTACAAGGCGGCATATACCCACGAGGAGGCAATACGCATGATTCTCGGGGGCGAATGCGGAGCTTTCAATCCTATTTTGCTCGAATGCCTCAAAGATATGGCGGACAAGCTCAAACAGGAGCTCAACGTGATGTCCTTCGGCGTCAATACTGCCAACAGCATACACGAATCCGTTACGCAGATGCTCAAAAACGAGGGCTCGGATATGTCGAACAGGACGATTAAGCTCATCGAGTACGAGAGGATGAAATTCAAATATCTGACGGATATTTCAAGCGAAATCGTATTTGAATATATCGCCGTTCCCGAAATGATACAGCTTTCGGAGTGGAGCGCCGAGACTCTTGGCTTGCCGCAGAAAATTCTGGACCCCGTCGGCAACGAGCTTTGGAACAGACGCTTTAATAAAAAGAATTTTGTGGATTTCCTCGAAAAGATGAAAAAAACCACGCCCGAGCATTCCGTTGTTTCCGAAAAATATCAGCTTAGCATCAGCGGAAACAGAAAGTGGTATAAGGTTATCGCCAAGGTCCTCTGGTCGGACAGCGAGATACCCGAGTTCGAGGGCGCTATCGGCAAAATCGTGGACATAAGCGCCGAGATGAATATGATTGACTACCTCGAAGAGCAGGCGAACTGCGACGCGAAGACGGGTCTTCTAAACCATGCCGCCGCAAAGCGCTGCATTTCCAACATACTCGCGCAGGGCGGAAATAAAAAATATGCGCTTGTTGTATTCGATTTGGACAACTTCAAGGGAGCCAACGACGTGTACGGTCACCTGTTCGGAGACGAAGTGCTGGACGTTGTAGCTCAGAGGTTGAAGGAGAATATCCGCCGTTCGGATATAGCGTCCCGTATGGGCGGAGACGAGTTTATGTTCTTCATAGAATATAAGGACAGCGTCGTGCCGCAGATTCAGAGAATTTTTGACTGCATTACGCAGAAATATAAGCATTTCGATATAGGCATAAGTATGGGCATAGCGTATGCGGACGGCTTCGAGGGCGATTTCGACGAGCTTTTCAAGAGAGCCGACGCCGCTATGTACACGGTTAAGCGTGAAAGCAAAAAGTCCTTCCGCTTCTACGACGACTCTATGAAGGATTTGTTGGAAGAGAAAAAAGACTGATTTAGATTATCGAAATTAAGGAGGAAATTATGACGATACAGGAATGCTACGCCGCAATAGGCGGCGATTACAACGACGTTGCAAGCAGGTTGAGAACGGACGAGAGAATTGCAAAATTTCTTTTCCGTATATTGGACGACGGCAATATGAAGATGCTATGCGATTGCTTGGAGGAAAGAAATCTTGCCGAAGCGTTTCGCGCCGCCCATACCTTGAAAGGCATATGCATGAATTTGTCGCTTACAAAACTCAATACGTCGGTCGTGGCGATTACCGAGGTTTTGAGAGGCAGAGAGGAATACGGCGACGATATCGCTCCTTTGCTCGAACAAGTGAAAAAGGACTACGAGCAGACGATGAGCGGTATCGCGGCTCTCAAATCCGAAATGGCGCCGCAGTAAGATACGCGCTGTCGTTATATCGGTCGCAATAGAGTAACGCGTTCGGCGGTTGCCTTTTTCGGGCGCGCGGAAAAATCGCATACGATATCGAAAAAAAACACGGTTAAATCCGTGTTTTTATTTATTTCGGGCAACCGCGACGCGCTGTAAAATATTTCCTTGAAAAGGGCGAAAAGCGACGTCCGACATATAAATATTATTATATAATAGTTACTTTTATATATTAAACAACATATTATAGAGCACCGAAAATCAAAGAAAAGGCGAGAAATTTATCATATTTGCAAAATTGCTGGAACAAAAGTCTTGACAGGCTTCAATAAAAAAAGATAAAATAAACTCGCTGTATTATGCGGTGTTCTATCGTTATGCCTTTTGGCATAAAAGTCGATAGACTAACTCATGTAGGTATAGAAGATTTTCAAAGGAGAAAACTGATGAAATCCAAATCTCTGATAGTGCGTAACGGTATGGCAGTAATTCTCGCCGCGTTGCTTGTTGCATGTCTGTTCGTAGGTATCACGACTTCGGTCGCGGACGCCAGCAGCGCGCAGCCGTCGGCGGAAGTTGTTCCGGCATATACATATGTTTTGGGCGAGATAGGCGTAAATACTGAGACTACTTTCTATTACAGAACCAAACAGGCTGCCGACGGATGGAAAGAGGCAATCAGAAAAGCGGTCGAGCTCACTGACAAAAAGGCCGACAACAGACTTGTCAAGGTTTTGCTTGCGGATAACTGGACTGCTGCCGGCGGCGTATTCGGGAATGAAACCGGTTCGCAAAGAGCTTTCAACAACGGCGGACTGATGGTGCCTACCAAAGCGAATATCATTTTGGATTTGAACGGTCATATTATCAACCGCAATATTCCCGAGGATAATTGGACAAACAATCCCACAGGACCCGTCGGCTCCGTTATGTATCTGCACGGAAACGTCGAAATCGTAGACAGTAATCCTACTGCGACGCATGCCGATGAAAAATATCAGTATACGGACTCGGATGGGAATATCGTCCCCGTAAATGGCGGAATCATCACGGGTGGAAAATCCTCTCAGGGCGGAGCGATTCTTTCGGGCGGCAACGTGACCCTCAGCGGCGGAACGCTGTTCGGGAACAGCGCCTCTGAGTACGGCGGCGCGGTTTACGTAACGCCCAACGTCAAGACGTTTACAATGAACGACGGCGCGGCGATTATCGGCAACGAAAGCAAATCGCTGACCTATACCGTGACTGTCGGAGAGCCCGAAATTCCCGACATAGGCGGCGACGGCGAAGAAACGCCCGATCCTGCCCCTGTGGAAACGGAAGAGAGACAAACGGCGGGCAACGGCGGCGCTATCGCTACCACTCCCACCGACTCCAATACAAATGCGAATATCGTTATAAACGGCGGTCTTATCGCCAATAACTCGGCTACGGGCAACGGCGGCGCAATTTATGCGCAGAAAGCGACCGTAAACGTTTCAAATGTTACTGTTTCCGACAATAATGCAACCGGTGCAGACGCAAGAGGCGGCGCGATATTTATTTCGGGTTGCCAGACCGCAAAAATCGATAACTCGGTATTTACCAACAACTATGCCAAAACGGCGGGCGGCGCGGTGTTCAGCGAGGATAACGTTTCCGCAGGCGACGGCGCTACGGTAACCGTGTACAGCTTGACGGAAATAAGCGGATGCAACTTTGAGGGCAATGAAACCGAAGGAAACGGCGGCGCGTTGTACGTATCGGGCGAAAGCACATGGTTCCGTCCCGAGGCTCTTATCGTTTCAGACAGCGTCTTTACCGATAACAGCGCTGTTCAGGGCGGCGTTGTACAAACAGGAATGGACACCGGAGCGCGTTTCAGCGGCGCGGATATGAGCGATAACAAAGCCGAAACGGGCACTGCGTACTATGTGGAATCGGGCGCAAAAGTCGAGGTTGCAGGCGGAACGTTGACAAACAGTGTGGTCGGCGGCTCGGTCAAAGTTGCAGTTTACGTAAATAACGGTCAGATTTCTTTTGACAATAATGCCGTTATCGACGAAACAGACGGCGAAGCCATATACATCAAGAGCTTCGGCGGAAACTTTGCTTCCGCGACTATAAAGAACGCTACCGTTGACGGCAAGATTTACGGCGAGGGTAGCGAAAGCTTCGTTAACGTCGGCGGCAAAGCGATCGTAAACGTTATCGACTGCGTATCGGGCGTTAAAGTCAAAGCCGTACAGGCATTCGACGATGCGGCGCGCGTAACGGTCTACGGAACATGCGGCGCAGCTTTGATTTCGGATTATGCCAAGTACAATTCTCCCGACGGATATGCAATCAACCCAATTAGAAATGTGGTTTTCCAAAAATCTATCGGCGTTACTTCCGTCTCTGACAGCGTAGCGCTTGCAAACGACGGCAGCGTAATAGCGCTTGAAAATACGTCGCCGCTGCAATGGTCGGTTAAATACGAAGGCGAAGACGATTACGTGACCGTTTCGGACTACGGCGTATCGTTTACCTACGGCGAGAAAAAGGTAGTCGGTATAAAATTGAACGATGAAGTAAACGAAGCCAACGAGTACGGCGACGTTAAATATGACGGACAGGACGTTTCTATCCATAGCGTTGATTTCACCGTCGGCTCCGCGACCGTTGCGTTCGGAGTTTACGTCGCGCCCGCTTCGATTGAAGAGAATTTCATTTTCAACCTCATCAACGCCGATGGAAACAACTGCACGTCTTTCGGCTTCTCCGGTCAGGAGGTAAAGCCGACGGTAAAGGCGACTTTGCCCAGCGGTACTGACGCGGGTCTGAGCCTTGGCAACGACTATTCGGTTGAATACAAGAACAACGTAAATATAGGCGACGGCGCTTCCGCCGTAATAAGCGGTATCGGCAACTACGCCGGCACGGTGGAGTTGGGTTTCGCCATTACGCTTACGTATGATTTGACGTACGTAGTCGAGTGGGAATACTACAACGCGGCAGAGAACGGTTTTGTGTCGTCAACGACGGGCTTCCTGTACAACGGCGCCGACCAGAGCGCAAATATCCGCGCGAAGCTTAGCATCAGAAATCAGAACGGAGACCGTCTGGATTACGTAGAGTACGTGTATGCGGAAGGTTACGGTTATGACGTCCCCGACCGCAGCGAACATCTGACTCTCGTTTTCAGCGACGCCAACGGGACGACCTTGGATTTTGTAAACGCGCTTAATTATACCGTCCGCATCGACGGAGAAGGCAACGCAGTTCTTCATAATAAGGATAAGGTTTCTCAGGTATCCATTCTGCCTATCACGATAGACATTGACGCGGCGGATCTCGAATCGGGCGCGGCGGCAGGACTTTGGTCGCTGTACTTCGGCGAGGATAAGGTTTCGCTTCTGGACGGCGCAAACGTCAGCTTCCTTGTGGACGGCGTCCTGACCAACGGAGACGCGTCGATATACGACGCATACGCGTACTATCGCGGCAACAATGCGCTGAACCTGCGTCTTGACAGAGACTTTGCGGTGGGCAATCTCGGCAATCTGGGCGCATACCTTAACAACTCAACTATCACTTATAGCCATAATTTGATTTTGGACGCGGAAATCGGCAAAATCAACACCGTACAGACCTCCGTTACGATTTCGTTCGGCGGCAATTTTACGACGGTAAGCGGCGAAAACACGATGGTGCTGAACAAAACGTGGTACGTCGTGACCGCGCACAACGCGGTGCGTACCACCGAGACGGAAAGAGCTGAGTTGGAATGGACCTACGCGGACAAGAATTTCATCTCCACCGCGTACGCGTACCGTCCCGAGCACGGCGACTGGGCGTATTACACTTTCCTTGACAAGGAAGGCAATACGATTGACAAATTCAAAGTAGAATTTGCTTCAAACGGTCTGATGTTCTATGACGTAGACCTTGCGAGCGGCGAAGTTTCGGAAGAGGCGACCACTGGCATATACAACCTTTACGGCTATCTGTACGAGCTGTCCGCAGGCAATTATACTCTCAAAGTTGAAGCTCCCGACTTCCAGTCGGACGAAGAGCATTCGCATTGGTGGAACGACAATGTCGTAAACGACCACGGCATCGTGTATGCGACCGTCGCCAAGGAAGTGCCTCTGACGGTCAAGGTGGCTGCGCTTACGAACGCTGGCAACACGGCGTGGGCTTCGGATATAATCTACAACGCGCACTCGCACGCGGTTACCTACAACGGCGAGGCGAACAACACTCCTACAATCACGCTTGCATACAAGGGCAAAACGCTTGTTCAAGGCGTAGACTATCTGCTTACGAGCGCGAGCGTCGTCGTTACGGGCTCTGCGGATTTGACGATAACGGGTATAGGCAACTTCTCGGGTACGAGGACGCTGGTCGGCGAATTCTCTATTTTGAAGGCGCAGAACTATTGGGAGCGCGTGCCTAGCATTCAGTCTTGGAAGTACGGCGATTTCGACTCTACGATAAACGTCATAGTGGCGACGCCCAGATATCTTGCAAATCCGCGCGATATGTGGTTTAAGGTTGCAAGGGACGAGCAGGGGCTTGACGTTTGCGAGGGGCTTGACCATATTTATCTCGAAGACGGCCGCGTATCGGCGGAGGTATCCGAAATCCTTTCCAAGCTGGGTTACGGCAACTATTATCTGATTTCCACTGTCGACGCGAGCCAGAACTATGACGAAATGGTTCCCGCGACGGTAGGTTTCAGAGTATTGCAGGGCGTGAACACATTTGTCGACGCGCTTAAAGTGCAGACGTGGGTGCAGGGCAAGTTCAACGCGGAGGAGAATCTGCCTACCGCAACGTCGCGCTGGGGCGAAGCTCATATCGTTGTCACCGACCTCGACAAGAACGAAGTGTATTATGATTCCGCGACGGGCGTGAATGTGCTTGGCGACCTTGCTGTCGGCAAGTATATGATTACGGTCACCGTCGGCGAGACGGAAGATTATATGGCGCTTTCCGATTTCCTCATCTTCGAGGTCTTCGAGAAGCCGGGTCTGCCGTGGTGGGCGATACTGCTTATAGTAATAGGCTCCTTGGGCGTAGTTGCGGCGGTGCTGTACATCCTGCATGAAAAAGGCATACTGCAAATGCTCACGGGCAAGGCAATCATCGCAATGCGTACAAAGGCTACGGTCGACGCGACCATAGCGGCAGTAAGAGCAAACAAGATAGCGGAAGCGGCAAAGAGGTCGCTTGCGGAAGCCGAGGCGCGCGAAAAGGCGGAAGCAGAGAAAGCCGACGTCGAGCAATAACATGGCATACGGTCAAAAGCGGAGGTCTTTTGGCGGCTGATATAAAATAAAAAGGAGACTCACTATTATGTCAAAGAGAAACTCAATTGCAAAAGAAATCCATGCTCTTGAAGAGGAAATCAGACTTTTGGAGATAAAGCGTTCCCGTTCACAGGCTTCGCTTATCGAAGCTCTGATAAGCAAGGGCACTCCCGACGAGACTGATATGCAGTTTTTCAGAACGTTCACTGCCGACATCGAAATCAAGCGTGAGCAGTTGCAGAAGTTGACAAAACAGCTCGAAGGATTGGTGTAATCCTTCGAGACAAAACAGCTCGAAGGATTGGTCTTCGAGACAAAACAGCTCGAAGGATTGGTCTTCGGGATAAAGGGAAATAAGGTATTCGCGCGAATTCTGCGTTGAGGCAGGTTTGTTGCGGCGCCTTGGCTGTGAGGCTTTTATAAGCCCGAAAAGCATGCTGCGTTGCGCGGTGAGACGGCTTTGAGTAACGCTTACACGCGCTATCATAGAAGCGTTTTGTCGAGCGTTGAGTGATATAAGTTTGCGGATTGCTTACATACGAAGCGGTTTGCGACGCATAAAGTCGAAAGCAAGCGGCGTGCGCTTACAAAAGAAAGGTTGATATGCGAGCAACGGTCTGGCGATTGCTGAATTGCGGTTTGCGTTTCAAGCTAATAAAAATTGATGGTGAAAAAACAATTTCTGTGAGAAAGCGGCGCGATGCGCCGCTTTTTCACGCGAAAATACGTGCTGTCTACCCATACGGGCAGAACCCGCGCTTTGTTGGGGACACCTGCGCTCTCGGGCGACAGCCGTAGAGCTCTTAATATCGCTCGCTCGGGAGCTCACCCCGCAAAACAGGGACGTTTTGCGGGGACTCCGAGAACAACAATGCTCCCTTGCTTGTACAAAGAACAACCTCTAATCGCCTCTCTTTGCGCCCTGCGCGTCGCAGTGCAGTTTCTTATACGACGACTCGTAGTGTTCACACCTTATCAAGCTGTTGTTTTGCGCTCGTCACTCACTGGCGTTCGCTCTGCGAACGCAGGTAGTCTCTTGAATGAGTGTACGTCGTGCTCAGTTCCTATCAAGCCAAGTGCAAGCGCGTTAAGTGCGCAGTGCAGTTTCTTATACGACGACTCGTCGTGCTCACACTTAAAGAATAGTTGTTAATTTAATATACTTTTAATATATTAGAGTAATATAGTTATCGAGTATGATATATGCATATATATTCATATTTGCATACTCGAATATGAGAGCACTAAAATGCGCGCCTTAGCATAAGAGAATAGTGGAAGCGTGTCGAAACGTGTCGAAAAATGATGGATAATGCAACAAAACCATGCCGAATGAATTGTATCCCAACGCGTACAAATCGCCCCGAACGGAGTGAAAACTCTGCGCAATGTCAAGGGATAGAGGGAATTTTGACCGAGGAAAATACTGTATATAATCCTCAAAACAGGCGGTCAAAAGGCGTATTTGCTAAAAATTTCCTCAAATTTGTTTGGATTTTATGTTGCATATTGTTTGTTAAGGTGATAAAATGACAAATAGCGGAATATGTCCGCATATTTTGCTATCCAATTTTATAGGTTGGTAGCAGAAAATAAACATAATTATCGAGCGTGATGTATGTTATGTCGGCTTTCCGACGAGGTGTCCGAAGAGGACGGCGACTATACCGCAGCGGTAAAATAGTCGGGAAGAAGGCAGACAGACGGATCGCTAAAAAACGTTGAAATCATTCAACGACGATAAAGGAGAGACCCTATATGTCTAAAACCGGGAAGATGACAAAGAAGATGTCAAGAGTGCTGATGATAGTATCGGCGGTGCTGCTTGTAGGAGCGGTGCTGACGGCATGCGGAGTGGCGGGATTGTTCAATATGCCCGCGCTGGAATTGCCGACAGATACTCCCATAGTTGAAGAGACGCCGATTGTTGACCCATCTTTACCATCTGCAGACGGCAGTGTTGAAATTCCTGAAAAACCTGTCCTAAAAGAAGAGGACAAGATAAAACCGGATTATAACGTTCTTGGCGCGGGAGAAGCTCATTTGCCGAGCCTCAACGCATACGGACAGTACGACGGCTACGGCGTGTACAACTGGGGACAGCTGAGCACCATGATTGCCGACCTTGAAAATAGTTTAGCCAAGTCTGCTACATATGTTATCGGTATAGATCTGGTTGCGGATTCTACGATCATAATTCCAACGGGTACTAACATTACACTTACTTCCATTACAAACATAACGGGAGACAGAAAGAGCATAAGGAGAAAGGTCATAAAAGATGCATCTAACAATGTTGTTGACCCTGAACAATTAGAAGATTACGTATTTGATTCCTTAGATTATCCCAATATTCAGACTACGGTAAGAAACGCATCATTTACAGGTAGTATGTTTTACATAGAAAGCGGTGCTACGCTAACTATTCAGCATTTGGAATTAAATGGTTCCGGAGACGAATTCATTAATAGTGACAATAAAGGTGTCTATTCTTGTTATTCTCTGGTGATGACCGCTCCGAGATTGATGGATAATGAGTCATTAGAAAAAAGCGCATGCCTGTATTTGGAACAAGGTAGCGTACTTACGAAAAATAATATGAGAAATACCGGTAAATTTGGAACTGGTGCCGGTGTTTTTGCAAATGCAGGCTCTGTATTTATAATGAACGATGGCGAAATTTCAGATATGAGGTTTTTCGACAAGAATCATAATTGGCAGAATCCTGGAGATGCATGGAATCAGGACTATTGGAGTAGGGATGTTCATATTACTTTCTCTGGATGTTCAGTTTATGTAGGTCGAGAAAATATTTGTTTGCAAGCTGGAATGTTGCCTGCTGGTTCTTTGTATACACCATTGCCAGGATTAGGATATGCTCAATTCTTCTTTAATGGAGGTAATATAACAAGAAATACTAGAGGATCCTATGGAGTATCCGTTGCATATGCTGGGCAAATGATGTGGGACGGAGGACGTATTTCCTATAATAGCTGTAGCGGTTGGTTACTAGTCGGTGCTGGTGAAGATAATAGTGCTGACTTTTGTAATGGCAATACAGATACCGTAGCTGCTAAAATGATTCCTCAATTATATATTTATAGCGGTGAATTTGATCATTGCCAAGTTGGAGACGGCGCTTCAATGATTATAGCTAGGGGCGCTTCCACTATTTGGGATATTGATATGCATGACAATAAAGCAGGAAGATGTTACCGAGTTTATGCGGACAATTCCGCTGTCAGTGCGGAAGGTAATGTTTTCGGTGGAAATTTCTATAACAACATTATGGCAACATGTGTTTTATATGCCGCAGGTGTTCCTACAAGTTATACAACGCTAAATATCTATGATGTTGAAGTGTATTCCAATGTTGTTCGTGATTACAGTGTTATATATGCGGAATATTCATATCTGAATGTATTCAATGGTAATTATTTTAACAATATGGTAAACCATGGTGCGGTAGCTGTAAAATTCGGTTCTGTTAACATATATAATGGGAATTTCTATCAAAATGCGTCAAATGGTAACGGAGGTGCTGTTTATATAGATAATGGTAGCATTACAATGTATGACGCATCGTTTAATAAAAATACATCTAACCAAAACGGTGGAGCTGTTTATGTTAACAGTGGTAGTCTCACAATGTACGGAGGCTCATTCGTAGGCAATTCATGCAGTAATATAGGCGGCGCGGCATATATAAACGATGGAAATTTTTTAATGCTTGGTGGCAGTTTTATTGACAATATTGCATTAACATATCCGGGATTCTATTGCAATAAATCGGTATATTTGGGCGGAGCAATCACTATA
>CANDBF010000001.1 GCA_947382865.1 uncultured Clostridia bacterium | reverse complement strand
CCATCTGACCATTTGGTCGGTTTCGCATTCGAGTCTGTGCCCGTTCCCGTACACGTTTCCGAAAAATTTCACATTGTTTCCGCTGTCGATCTGCGGAATGGGTCTGGACTTGGTCTGTCCGTCTTCCTTATAGTTTTCGTATCCGTCCAATTCAAAAGCAATATCGTTTGCAAATACTATACTGTAATTATGCTTGCTGTGCTCTGCAATATAATATCTGTACTTATCCGCCCTGCCCTCCGAATAGTTGATATGCTCGAAGCCGAGCTCTCTGGGCACCAGATTATCGAGCGACGTCGCATAAGCCTTTTGGTCGTCGCTCGCCTTTCGCAGCTGAGCGATATTCTCAACCTCCACACCGTAGACGACGGCGATATCAACGGTATCAGTCGTTAAATTTGCACTACTCTCATATCTGGGATATTTCGCGCTGACCTTGACCTTTATCACCTGTCTGTCCCTGCCATTGAGTGCGGAAGCATTGAATATAAGTCTGTTAGGCTCGTCGGCGCTGTCCGAGAAGCGCGCAAACTCCGCGCCCTCCGCCACCTCGTAATTATACGAGCTGTAAAACAGTCCCAGCTTTGCCGCAAACGACGCGTCGGTATCGGTATCCGTTCTCTTCGGCGCGCCTATAATCTGAATCAGAGTGCTGTTTGCAACCTTAGTGTTGTCGTCTTTATCCGAGTTGGCGTATTTTTCCGCGGCGAACACGGTTTCGAGCGCAAGACCTACTTTAAGCGAATCGTTTGAGGTGCGCAGATTCATAGACACCAGCTTTATTTGCACGTTGAGCAGCACGCTCGCCGACTTGCCGCCGCGCCTTGCGCGTATCATTGCAAAGCCGCTTCCTTTTGCCGTGACCACGCCGTTTTCAACGCTCACGATATTGTCGTCCGACTCCGCTTCCCAGCTCACATTATCGGGAGCGCCCTCTTTAAGCGCGTCCGTCCACACGGCTCTGAGCTTCAAAGGAAGCTCGCTGACGGCAAACACGTATCCGTTTTGAGACGAGTATATATCCGCGTTTTCGATGGATATATCGTCTGCGGCGCACCTTGTAACCGTAACCGTGCCGCGCGACGTCGTAATCTGCGCCGTATCGCCGGTCATAGTGACAGTTCCGTTGTATATTTCACAGCCGTCGAAAGACGTAACGCCGTCTGATATTCCCGCTTGCTCCAAGGTGAACGACAATTCCGAAGTGCTGAACGCTTCTCCGAATTTGCTTACGCCCTCCTTGACCTCTACGGTATACGGCGCACTCGTCACAAAGATATTCTTATCATCGTAACGGTTGGCCTTCACCGTTATATCGGCGGTACCTGCCGAATGAGCGGTTATAATTCCGTTTGCGTCCACGGAGGCGACTGCGGGATTTGAACTTTGCCATTCCGTCTTCGTAACGATACTACTTATAGGATTGTATTTTGCCTCCACAAGCATTTTCTCTCCGACGACCAATTTATTGTCGTCCTCGCCCACGTTTGCGATGCTTATGCTTTCGACGTTGTAGCCCTCAACTGTAACGGTAAGAGTTTTGCTTATGCTCTCGACCTGCACTACGACCGTAAACATACAGTACGAATATATTTTGAATTTGCCCGTTGTATTGCTTACGACCTCGCTGCCATCGTCGTCCACAAGGCAGGCGGGCGCGTTTACGTGTCTGACCTCGGGCTCGCTGCCGAGCGCGGACTTCTGCGCGTTGAGCTCGTTGATTTTCGAGTCTCTGACCGCCTGCTCCGCGTCGAACTGCTCTCTAATGAGCGCTTTTTGCTCTTCCTTCTCATACGCCGAAAGACTTTGGTCCTGATCCACGTTTATTATCTTCGTTTCAAAATCTCTTTCCGCTACCGCGGTTTCGGCGACGATTGCGCTGATTTTGTCCTCAATCTGTTTAACGTCGGAAAGGTATCTGTCGCGCACCTCGAGCTCCGCCAGATACCTGTCGTACTCCTTTTTATACGTCTCGTCCGTGCACACGATTTCTCCCGAAATGCGCCACTCGACGGAATACCTGTTCGCATACTCGGGAAAGACCTTGACCTTTACATAATCGGTAAAGCTGCGGGTCGTTTCATCTCCCGAAAACTCCACGGTGATTTTTTCCGCTTCCAGACCCGTAGCGTTGTCTACGACTGTAATATCGTCTACGGCAATCCATGCGGCAATCTGCAAAAGATTGGAGACCGCCACTACTATCACGAGTATCAATATCGGTATCAAGATGAGGATACCAATCATAACTTTTTTCATAATCTATCCCCCTCTTTACGGTATAATGCGCTGATATTTTTTGTTGAGGTTCACAAACAAAGCCGCAAGACACGACCCCAGCAGTATGAGCGAAACCAAAGCCAGTATCAGATACAGGTTGCCTATATCTCCTCCGGGGGCGGAAATCTGCCAGTTCCCGACCCTGATGGGAATAAAGCTGAACACCATTGCAAACACACCGTAAATGACGGCGACGAGAATGCCTACGATCATTGCAATAGCGATATTCTTGTTGGCGCTGACCAGCTCGCCGTCGCCCGCGACGTTGAAGGTAGGAGATTTGATATCGATAAGCATATACAGGCTTGTCAGACTTATGACGAGTATTTCGCTTATTCCGAATATAGCACCCACGTCCTTTGCCGACAGCATGTGTCTGCCCGCGTCGGAGGTATAATACACTCCGCTCACCAGACAGCAAAGCGCGACCGAAACAGAGGCTATGCCCGCATACAGAGCGAATTTAACGAGCGTCTGCGTCATATAGCTGACGGGAATTATCTTGGTATGATACACGCAGTTGCCCTCTCTCGAAATGCAAGTAGAGGCAAACGAGACGACAATCGTAACGAATATGATGATGACCATAAGCGTAAGCCCCGGCATAATATCAGCACCCAGACTCTCCGCGCCCATAGTCGCCGCAAGTCTGTTGCAGAAAAACACCATAAGCGGCGCCGCGCACGCCATCGCGAAATACTGGAAGGAGTAGTTGAAGCTCCTGAGTATCAAAAAGAACTCGCGCCTGTAAAGCGCCCAGAAAACAGGCTTCTGTACGTCCTTGATTTTCTTCTGAAAGGAGGTTTTTTCGGTCTCTATTCCGTAAAGTATGGTCTTATAATACTCCTTCGTCGTAATGAAATACGCCGCAACGCCCAGCGCTCCGTTTATAAGGAACAGATAAAGGAATCTCAGCGCAAGCTGACCAGATGAAAGTCCGCCGTACAGTTTGCCGTTGATAAGCTCCGCGTACCAGTTGAACGGATACGCAAAGCGCGCAAATTGCTGGAAGTGGTATATCGTGCCGCCCGAAACTAGAGTTTCGCCCTCTCTTCTCATATAGTTCAGAAACGTGCTCAGCGAGTTGAGATAAAACACAAATATGCCGCACACCACCGCTATCGTCAGAATAAGCACGAGAACGAATTGGTTTTTGACCGCGTTCATCAGCTTCATAACGGGCACCGCGATTATATTCGCTATAAAGAACGGCAGAAGCGAGGAGAACAGCGTAATAAGGAAATAAACGAAATAATCTCCCACTCTCGCGTGCGTGACAGCTCCGAACGAGATATAAAACGGCAGCATCAAAAGCGCGCATACGATGAGATTGTGCAGATAGCAGTATATCGTTTTGGCTACCAGAATTTCTTTTCCGCTCACAGGGAAGCGCAGCAGCATTTCGTTGTCGCCGTTCTGATACAGGTTTTTGATGACCGTACCCGTGCTCACAGCCGTAGCTATCGCTATCGTTATCGTAGCCGCGACGGTCAGAAATTCCAGACGCAAATTGCCGTCGACCACAAACATTCTCGTAAGATAATAAATGCCGTATATAAGCAACGCGTAAATAAGGACGAAAAACAGATAGTTGGAATATTGCATTATCCTGTACTTGACCCCGCGCTTGTGCGTAGAGCCGAAGCGGGAAAGCAAATCCAGCTTAAAGAGCGTCTTTACGCTCCGCATGGAAAATTCGCCTTTCATTGCTCGTCCTCCTTGCTCTCCGACGTTTCGACGGCGGCATTCTCCTCGGGAATCTCGCCGAAAGCCGCACTTTCTTTACTATCTTCCGCGCCGCCGTGCGTTTGCGCAACGTCGTCCGCTTCATCAATCGCGGTCTTGACCGCTTCGGCTGTATTTATATCCTCATCGGATAAGCCGTTATCCTCCGAAGCGTCAAAGTTCTGCGCCTGCACTTCCGCGTCGTCCTTCGCCTTTTTTTTGCCTTTCGCACCTTTGAACAGGGCGGACAGCTCTCCGATTATGGATTTTTTCTTTGTGTTCGGGGCTGTTTCCTCCTGCTCGGTTTCCTTTATCGGCAATTCGGGACGCATATCTTCGCATTCCTGAGAGATATAATCCTCAAACAATCTCTGGTCGTACGTGCCCGTAATGCGGAAAAATCTCTCTTCGAGATTGGCTTTATTCTCTTCATTGCCTTCGAGCTCGATAAGGTCTATCAGCCTGCCCTCGTTGACAATAGCCACTCTGTGGCACAGCTTTTTGACCAAATCGAGGTTATGACTTGAAAAGAAAACCGTATTTCCTTTCGCGCAGTGCTCGCGCATATGAGCGATTATTTCTGCCGTAGACTGCGGGTCAAGACCCATCATAGGCTCGTCGAGCACCCATAGCTTAGGCTCGTGTATTAGCGCGGCAATGATACATATTTTCTGCTTCATTCCGTGAGAATAGGACTTTATCTGCCTGTCCATCGCATATTCCAGACGGAAGAGCTGCGCAAATCTGTCCATGCGGGTCTTTCTGAGGTCGGACGGGACCTTATAGAGGTCGGCGACGTAATTGACATACTCTCTTCCCGTCAGCTTTTCATATACGGAATGGTTGTCGGGAACGTAGCCCATATTCATCTTTGCCTTTATGGGCTCCTTCACTATGTCGTATCCGCAGATTTCGATTGTTCCGCTGTCAAAGGGGAGTATGCCCGTAAGGCACTTTATAGTTGTGGATTTGCCCGCGCCGTTCTGACCGAGGAAGCCGAAAATCTCACCGGAACGCAACTCGAACGATATATCGTTGACCGCAATCCTATCGCTTTTTGGATATGTTTTAATAAGATTTTTTATAGTAAGCATAAAAATAATTCCTCCTATGTTTGCCGCGCAATAAAAAAACTACGGCGGCATAAGTGCTTTTGAAACGAAGCCGTTATATTTTCTCCGCTTCGCACTGAATTTAATTATTTCAGTTTATCGGAAAATTAAAATAAAATCATGCCAAAAGCACGGGGGTCGTCGCAAGAAAAGAAGACGACAGCTTGCGGCAATCAAATTCCGACAGACACCCCCGCGAGCCGTTTACCGTAACCGACGGAGCGAGAACGGTCGCAATATGCGACCTGCGCGAGGCGCCCGTACAGCACAGCACCACCGTCACAAGCACCAAAAACAGCATTACGCTGGTCGTCAGGCAGGATATGACGGAAAGCAGACGGTAATAGCAAATTGCTACGCAGCTCAGATTTTGCAGACAGTCGAAAGTAATCAGCGCAAACAAAAACACCGCGGCTGTACGCGTGACAAATCTCCTCATACGCATCGGCAAATATTTCATATTCACCGCAAAAATCACAACGACGACCAAAAGCCCCGCGAACTTCGCGCAACCAACTACGGCGTCGAGTATCGTAATCAGAAAAGTCAAGGTATCCACGGCTTCTCCCATCCGTACGCGCGCGGCGCGCGCATAATCTACGGATAATAAAACACTCTTAACATTTTATCAATATAGAATAATAATGTCAACAAAATATCGGATTATTGAGCTGCCGCAAGTCCAATAAGCCCCTAAAATCGGCAACTTTTGCGCATTTTTATGCAATTTAATGCCGAAAAAACAAAATTCCGCGCAAATTTCAGGCTTATTTACTGCCGCAATTCGCTTGACTACTGCGCGCAAAAATAGTATAACAGTGAGACGGTGAGGTGCAAAATGCTGACGCAATGTCTGTCCGCAATCGAATATTTTGAGATACTTCTGCCCTTAGCTCTGATACTTCTGCTCGGGAAGTTCTTTTCGCTTATGGGCAAAAAGGTTGGACTGCCGCAGGTTGTGGGAATGATTGTCTCCGGCATCGTCATCGGGCTTATAAAATATATCCCTAATCAGAGCATATTTACCCCCGCCACTCTCGAAGGACTGTCTTTCCTTGCCAAAATAGGCGTAATACTTATTATGTTTTCGGCGGGTTTAGGCACGGATTTGAAGCAGTTCAAATCTTGCGGACTGCCCTCCGTGATTATCACCACCATGGGCGTTATATTCCCGTTGGCGTTCGGATTTATCGTAGCCTCGGCATTCAACGGCGGCTTTAAGGATATGTCCTCGCACACGGTTATATCCAATCTGTTTTACGGCACTATTCTCGCGGCGACGTCGGTCAGCATAACGGTCGCGGCTCTGAAAGAGCTGGGCAAGCTCAACACCAAGGTCGGCACGTCGATAATTTCCGCCGCTATCCTCGACGATATAATCGGCGTAATACTGCTCTCCTTGTTCGTAAGTCTGGACAGCGGAAACGGCGTAGGAAACGTAGGCATAGTCATCGGCAAGATGATAGGCTTCTTCGCGGCAGCGGCAGCGGCGGGAATAGGCTTGCACTTCCTGCTCAATCTGATTGAAAAACGACACCCCCACACGCGCAGACTGCCCATACTCGGCTTTGCTATATGCTTTTTCTTCGCCTATGCCGCAGAAAAATGGTTCGGAGTAGCCGACATAACGGGCGCTTTCGTCGCGGGTATAATTCTCTCGACAGTCAGAGAGCACGAGTATATAGACAGGAAGGTCGAGGTCAGCAATTATCTCATTTTCGCGCCCGTTTTCTTCGCCAACATTGGCATAACCGCCGACTTTACGGGCATAAGCGCGACAATGGTAGGCTTCGGCTTCGCTTTTATCGCCGCGGGCATACTCGGCAAGGTTATCGGCTGCGGGCTCGGCTCGCTTATGTGCAGATACTCCGTCAAGGACAGCCTGCGTGTGGGCGTAGGCATGATGGTGCGCGCCGAAGTCGTGCTCGTATGCACGCAAAAGGGAGTTGACAACGGACTGGTAGACCCGGCGATAATGCCTTTCGTACTCATACTGATTATCCTTACGACTCTGCTCACGCCCCTGCTTTTGAAGCTGCTTTATAAAGGCGATAAATCGGACTTAACCCCGTCCCTCCCTAAACAGGATGAAGCCACAACAGAGCCGACCGACGATACGCAGGAAGCAGATACCTGCGCCGCTCCTTCCCCCGAAGCCGCGCAAGCCGAAAACGTCTGATTTTGATAATCTAAATGGATAGAATTTGAAAGCACTCTCGCGTGAGAGTGCTTTTTTGTTAGGTTTGATAAGGTGGAGCACGACGTACACTATTTCAAGAGACTGCACCTATAACTAAAAAAATTAATTTAGTCCTACCAAATAATCAGCCGAAACATTAAAATACTTTGAAAGACGAATTATGTACGTCATCTTCGGCTCGTTTATGCCGTTTTCCCAAAAGCTAATCGTGCCGTCGCTAACCTCTATAATTCTGGCAAGTTCGGCTTGACTCAACCCGCTTTCCGCTCTCAATTCTTTCAATCTTCTGCAAAAAATTTCATTCATAAGCGTATTATACTAAGAAAACTAAATTTTTTGCTTTACACTTAGAATTCTAAGTGATATATTAATTGTAGCCACTAAGAAAACTAATGGGTAAATCTATGAAAAGAGAAGAAGCTATTTTTTGTGGAGATTGCGCACATTTTATAACACTTTATGCTGTTACAAGTCAAGGAGACGTTGTCAAGTCCCGATACGGATGTTGCAGAGCGCAGAGAAAAAAAATACAAGACAATCTCGAATCGGTGGAGTGTCCGAAATATAAACCGATAGAATATAATCACAACTATTCCGAAAGCGATATACATTCTTTCAAATATCTGAATCACATCACAAAACGACTGCTAGTATCTATGCATCGAATATTATTTGAAAGAAAGAACTGATTTCATTTAATGGGTCACAAACTTGCTTGAATACTTCAAATCCAAGCACAGTAAAAACGCGATATTGAGTTTATCGCACTACGCATTTTCTCAATAAAGCGTTTTTACTTTTATATTTAATTTAAGATGTCCGCTCAAAATAAATTATATAATATAAGCCAAATAAGTGAACGTAAAACCTCGCTATTGAGATGAAGAACGCGAAAGCGCCGCCCGATTGGCAAGCCTAATGTAATTTTCCCCACAAAACAGAGACGTTTTGTGGGGACCCATATCGTACATGACTTGACAGGCGAGCGGCGCTGACAAAGTTATTAGCTCAATAGCGAGGTTTTACTATGCTTGCATCCCAGTGAGGATCAGAATCAAACCCCATTAAAGCAGCCACAGTAGCAGCTACGTTGGACAGCCCGAATTCGCCGTCGGCGATTTGGCAATCGGCATTGTATACGATAAACGGCACGACGTTGAGGCTGTGCGCCGTTCGCACGGAAAGCTCGCCCTTCTTGTTTTTTTCAAGCATTTCGTCGGCATTGCCGTGGTCGGCTGTGACCGCAAGGATATAATTGTTGCGCTTTACCACAGGCAACAGTCTCGCAAGCGCGAGGTCGACCGCTTCCACGCCTATAATCGTAGCGTCGAGGCTTCCCGTATGTCCTACCATATCGCCGTTGGGATAGTTGCAGCGTATAAAGCCGTATTCTCCGCTCTCGATAGCCTCGATGACCTTGTCCGTAACCTCTGCGGATTTCATCCATGGGCGCTGGTCGAAGGACACCTTATCGCTGGGCACCTCCTCCCAGACTTCCAGCTTATCGTCGAATTTTTCGGAGCGGTTTCCGTTCCAGAAATACGTCACGTGCCCGTATTTCTGCGTTTCGGACACTGCATAGGACTTCACGCCGAGCTCCACCAGCTTTTCGCTGAGCGTATATCTTATCTTCGGCGGTTCCACAAGGAAGCGCGACGGCAAATGCAAATCTCCGTCGTATTGGAGCATTCCCGCATACTTGACGATAGGCATTTCGCCTCTGTCGAAGCCGTCGAACTTTGCGTTGTCGAAAGCCATAGACAGCTCGATTGCCCTATCTCCGCGGAAGTTGAAGAGGATAACGCTGTCGCCGTCCTTCATCGCACCGACGGGAGCTCCGCCCTCCTTGATTACAAAGGCGGGCAAATCCTGATCGATTATGCCTTGGTTTTCCTGTCTGTACGTTTCGATAGCCTCGCGAGCGGTTGCAAAACCTCTGCCTACGCCGTAAACGTGCGTATAGAAGCCCGATTTCACCATATCCCAGTTGGCGAAGTACCTGTCCATCGTGATTTTCATTCGACCGCCGCCCGAGGCGATTTTCGCGTCGAAAGCTCCGTCGTTGAGCTGCGATAGAGCTTCTTCCAGCTTATCGACGTACGTCAGCGCGGAGGTTGCGGGCACGTCTCTGCCGTCAAGCAGAATATGTACGCGCACGCGCTTTATACCCTCTACCTTTGCCTCGCGGATAAGCGACAGCAGATGACCTATGTTGCTGTGCACGTTTCCGTCGGACAGCAATCCGATGAAATGCATCGCGGAGTTATTCTCCAAGCAGTTGTTTTTCAGCTCCTGCCACGCGGAGGATTTATAGATATCTCCGCTTTCGATAGCCTCTTCTACGAGCTTCGCTCCCTGCGAGTATACCTGTCCGCAACCGAGCGCATTGTGCCCTACCTCGCTGTTTCCCATATCGTCGTCCGAGGGGAGACCGACGGCGGTGCCGTGCGCCTTGACGTACGTGTGCGGACACTCCGCAAGCAACTTATCAAGCGTCGGAGTATTTGCCAACGCGACCGCGTCGCCGATGCCCGTCTTGGACTTTCCGACGCCGTCCATAACTACAAGTACGAGATTGTTCATATTTTCCTTTAAGTTTTTTTGTTTTATAAGCGTTCAACCGGAATGCCTTATTGAAATCACTCGGGTCAGCGCATTCGTCAGTTAAGATTCGATATTGGTTGCAGAGCGCGAAAGACGAGCACGCGAGTCGCCAAGTGTATATTCGTACACGACGACAAACGCGCGCAAGTCTGACAAAGCTATGCGCCAAATAGCAAATTTCAGTAATTGACTACGTTGGAAAAATCAACAGCTTTAAGCGAAGCTCCGCCGATAAGTCCGCCGTCGATTTCGGGCATAGCCATAAGCTCTTTGACGTTCTTGGGGTTCATGCTGCCGCCGTACTGTATACGCACTCTGTTCTCGGCGCACTTGGGGCAGTAAAGCTCCGCCATAACGTTTCTGATGATTGCGATGGTCTCGTTTGCGACCTCCGCCGTTGCGGTCCTGCCCGTGCCGATAGCCCAGACGGGTTCGTACGCGATGACGATATTGTCGAGCTCGTCCTTGTCGATACCGGCGAACGCGCCCTTGGTCTGACGCACAAGTACCTCTTCCACCTTGCCCGCTTCGCGTTCTTCGAGCGTTTCACCTACGCAGACTATGGGTTTAAGTCCCGCGGCGAGAGCCGCCTTCGTCCTTGCGTTGACGGTCTCGTCCGTCTCTCCGAAATACTGACGGCGCTCGCTATGACCGATGATGACGTATTCGACGCCCAGCTCGACGAGCATCTTTGCGGAAATCTCGCCAGTGTACGCGCCTTTCTCCGCCCAATGTACGTTCTCGGCTCCGACCTTGATATTCGTACCCTTGGTCAGCTCGACCGCTGTCGCGAGGTCTGTGTAAGGCGTGCAGATGACGACGTCGCACTGCGCGTCCTTAACGAGCGGAATGAGCTCGTTCACAAGAGCCTTGGTCTCGGCTATGGTATTGTTCATTTTCCAGTTACCTGCGATAATTGCTTTTCTTGACATATTTTCACCTCTGAAAATTTTTGATATTTACGTTTGTTAATGTAATTTTACTTATTGTACGTATTGCATGGAACAATGCGATATTCGGATGAAGAGCGAGGAAGACGAGCACGCGAGTCGCCCAACGTACTTGCATACGTGACGGCAAGCGCGCACAGTCTGACAAAGCTATTCGCCAAATAGCGCATTATTCATTCAGGCAGGCGATACCGGGAAGTACTTTCCCCTCCAAAAACTCCAACGAAGCGCCGCCGCCCGTGGAGATATGCGACATCTTATCCGCAAAGCCGAGCTGAGCTACCGCCGCCGCGCTGTCGCCGCCGCCGATAATGGTAGTTGCGTCGGTCTCCGCCATAGCCTTTGCGACCGCAATCGTGCCCTGCGCGCAGGTGGGATTCTCGAATACGCCCATAGGTCCGTTCCATACGACGGTCTTCGCGCTCTTGATAGCCTCCGCAAACAGCTCCTGCGTCTTCACGCCGATATCCAGTCCCATCTTGTCCGCGGGGATGGACATGCTCTCTACGCACTCGACCTCGATAGGCGCGTTGATGGGGTCGGGGAAAGCGGGCGCAACCATAGTGTCCACAGGCAGGTAAATCGTCTTGCCGAGGGATTTCGCCTTTTCGAGCATGTTTTTGCAGTACTCCACCTTTTCCTCGTCCACGAGAGAGGTGCCGATAGTGCCGCCCTGCGCCTTGATGAACGTATACGCCATTCCGCCGCCGATGATGAGCGTATCGCACTTACCCAGAAGATTGTCGATGACGTTGAGCTTATCCGCAACCTTCGCGCCGCCGAGAATAGCGACGAAAGGACGTACGGGGTTTTCAACCGCGTTTCCGAGGAATTTCAATTCCTTTTCGATAAGGAAGCCGCTGACTGCGGTCTTTGCAAAGCCGTACTGAACTATACCCGCCGTCGTCGCGTGAGCACGGTGCGCGGTTCCGAAAGCGTCGTTGACGTACACGTCGCAGAAATCCGCAAGCTGACGGCAAAGTTCCTCGCTGTTCTTTTCCTCGCCGGCATAGAAACGGGTGTTTTCAAGCAACACGATTTCGCCGTCCTTCATCGCCGCGACCTTTGCGTGCGCGTCCTCGCCAACGAGGTCGGTCGCAAACTTGACTCTATCGGGGAAGAGCTCTGCAAGTCTGTCCGCAACGGGTTTAAGCGTAAACTTTTTCTGGTCGTTTTTTAGCGCCTTTGCGATATACTCCGCCTTCGCCGCCTCTCTCTCGCTTTCGGGAAGAGCCTCGACCGCCTTTTTCTCCTTCTTATTGAGCCCGAAGCCCTCGGTGAAAATATTGTGCGGCTTGCCCATATGCGAGCAAAGTATCACCTTCGCGCCGTGATTGACGAGGTAGGTGATAGTGGGAAGCGCGCCGTTGATACGGTTTTCGTCGGTGATAACGCCGTCCACCATCGGGACGTTGAAATCGCATCTGCACAGGCACTTTTTGCCCTGAACGTCGATGTCGCGGATTGTCAGTTTTGCCATAAGATTATCTCCTTACAGAAATTATTTTCTTTGTATGCGCACGCGTGCGTACGCAGATATAGATAATATAACATATAAGAAAACAATTATCAATAATTCCGTCAAATTTTGGAAAAATCAAATTAGTCCGAACATTTGATCAAATTCATATCGAAAACTTTAATGCCGAATTAAACTGCAAACGCAAATCCAATCATATACGGAAATTACAAAAATTATTCTTTGAATTTAACTTAATAGCATGTTTATCTGTCGAGATTTATTGATAAAACACCGTTTTGTCAAATTCAATACTTTGTCAGGTGTCCTTTCTCCAACAGATTTGCGCCGCCCGTCTGGCGTATCGCCTCGTAGACGACTATTGCGACGGAGTTGGACAGGTTAAGGCTTCGCGCCTCCGAAATCATAGGTATGCGTATCGCCCTGTCATAATTGTCGTGCAGCAGCTCCTCGGGAAGTCCCCTCGTCTCTTTGCCGAACACGAGATAGTCGCCCTCTCGGAAGTCCGCGCTGTCATAACGTTTCGCGCCCTTGGTGGTGAGAAACCAAAATCTTCCGTCCTTGTTCTTCTCGAAAAACTCGTCGAGGTTTTCATACACTATAAAGTCCGTAAGGTGCCAGTAATCAAGTCCCGCGCGCTTCAACGCTCTGTCGCTTATGTCAAAGCCCAGCGGCTTGATTAAGTGTACGCGGCTACCCGTCGCCGCCGCGGTGCGCACGATATTGCCCGTATTCTGCGGTATTTCGGGTTCGACTAGAACTATGTTGAACATATGTACCTCGCTAAAAGTTATTTCAGGAACTTGTCTATAATTGACGTAATGTCGGCAATACTCTTTGCTTCGCCGACGGCGACCCGCACGGCTTTGGCGTAATCCGCGCCCTTGGCGTAGTGGCATAATTGCAGTTTCATCACGTTTGCGATGACCTTGTCGGGCATGTATCCGCGCAAAATTTCGATATGCTCCCTAGCCGACGCGGCTCTGTCGAACTCATAGGGGCTACCCGCAAGCTCCGAAAAAATATAAGGTCTGCCGAGAGCTCCGCGCCCTATCATAAACGCGTCCGCCCCCGACTCCTCGCGCACTCTTTCAAGGCTGTTTTTATCTACTATATCGCCGTTTGCAATCACGGGTATGGAAACCGCCTCTTTGACCGCGCGCGTAATAGAATGGTCGGCTAAACCGCTATAAAACTGCGCCCTGTATCTCGGGTGTACAGTGACTGCCGCCGCGCCGCTCTTCTCTGCGGCGAGGGCGCATTCCACTGCAAGAGGCTTGCCCTCCTCGATGCCCGCTCTCATCTTGACTGTCACGGGCTTGCCCGAGCCCTCATGCGCAGCCTGTACAAGCTCTCCGAGCAGTACGGGATTCGCCATAAGCGCGCTTCCGTCGCCGTTGCCGAATATCTTCTTTACGGGACACCCTGCGTTGATATCGATTATATCGAATTTTGCAAGCCTCTCGTCCTTTGCGGCTCGGTACATAAATTCGGGCTCGTGACCGAACATCTGTACAGCGCAGGGGCTGTCGAGGGTAGCGAGAAGCTCGTTATTCTCTCTTCCGTTGTAGATTAGCCCTTTCGCGCTTATAAGCTCCGTATACGTAAGCCCCGCGCCGTAGCGGGAGCAAAAATGTCTCATTGCCACGTCGGAAAAGCCCGCTATCGGGGCAAAGAGCAAATCGCTTTTAAGCCGTATATCGCCGATTATCATAGTGTACATTCCTTTTGAGCTAAGAGTGACATATTCTACAAGAGTGCACGTCGGATATTTTAATTAAAAATTCCCCTCCTCAGGCGTTCCGAGGCTTTGCAGTCTGCGAGGCAAGCCCGCTTGCCCGCTTAGGCTACGCACAATTCGCCGGATTGTGCGTTTATCGCGTCGCGCCTTGCACGCGCCGGTGCCGTCTCTTGAACGGCGACTCGTCGTGTTCACTTCCTATCAATACAAGCGCAAGCGCGTTAAACAAAAAAGCAATTATGCGCAAAACTTATTCGCGTTCGCCTTGCTTTACTTGTTCCCAAAATTTATCGAGCTCATCCAAGGAGAGGTCTTTCATATCCTTGCCCGTTTCTGCGACCAACTTTTCTACGCCCTCGAAGCGGCGCAGGAATTTGAGGCTCGCCTCATGCAGCGCCATTTCCGTTTCCACCCCGTACAGGCGCACGGCATTGACCGCGGCAAAAAGCAAATCGCCGGCTTCCTCCGTACGATGTTCGTCGTCGGCGGATTTTATCTCCTCGATTTCCTCGTACAGCTTTTCTATCGCGCCGTCGGGAGACTGCCAGTCGAAGCCCGCCTTTTTCGCGATTTTCTGAACCTTTTCGGCGTACAGCAGTGCAGGCAGGTTCTTGGGCACCCTGTCCATAGCGTCGGCATTGGATTTATATTTTTTCTCTTTCTTTTTGGCTTCCGTCCAGAATTTCAACGCCTCCTCGGGATTGCTCGCGTGATTTGCGCCGAATATGTGCGTGTGCCTGTCTATAAGTTTGCGGCAGAGATTTGTAAGCATGTCGCAGTAATTAAATTCGCCGCCCTTCTCGGCGATTTCGGTATGGAACACAGCCTGCATAAGCACGTCGCCGCATTCCTCCTTCATCATTTCCGCGTCCTTGCAATCGATAGCCTCGACAAGTTCGTACGCCTCCTCTATAAGATTTATGCGTATGCTGTCGTGAGTCTGCGCCCTATCCCACTCGCAGCCGTCGTCGGCGCGCAGTCTCTTCATAATCTGTACGAAATCCGAAAAATCGAAACGTTTGCATTCCGTCACGGCGCAGCCGTCGACTATAACAGTGTCGATATCGCTCACGCCGTCAAGCTCGGATACTTTCATACTCTTTTCCACTCCGTCCGAACACTCGCAGGTTATTTCCGCGTCGCCGTAATAATCGAGCAGCTTATCCCGCACCGCATTCAAATGCGGGGCGTTCAAGCCGTCGACGACAAGCGGAATACGCTTATCGAAAAAAGCCGTGGACAAAAAATCCGCGGCTATGTAGCGCTGGTAGGACCCTTTCAGAACTCCGTCAAGTTTCATCACCGTACTCCCAAAATCTAACGACCCTGTGAATAGCGCGCAGTACGCGGCGCATCGGCAAAAACTCGATATCCTCCTTCCCGACAATGCCGAAGAGGAAAGCGAGCCAAACGTAGACCGTCGCGCACACGGCAAATCCCAGAACCGTTGCAAGTATATTGTTTCTTACGGCGCCGCTTATGCCCAGCCCCGCAAGAGCCATTATAACACCGCCGAGCAGGTTTAGACCAACGTTTTTTTCAAGATGCAGTCCGCATATTTTGAAATACGCTATATTGACGCCAATAAACGCGACCGCCGCCATTGCAAACGAAGCTACCGCGCCCCCTAAAATACCGATATGCCGAACGAGCACGACGCTGAGCACGATTTTCACTATTATCGCAATAAACAGACTTAAAACAGCGTATTTGGTCTTATCAAGTGCCTGTAAGAGCGAAACGTATATCTGCATTGCCGAAAGCAGAACAACGTTTGCGGCAACAATACGCAACAGATTTACCGAAACCGAAAGCTGCGCGGCAGTGAGCGCCGGATATATCACCGGCAAAAGTCTCGGCGCGAATACCATAAAGAAAAATGCGCTCGGCACGCCTATAAGATAGGACAGCTTGATGGAAAGTCTGCTTTTTAGCATAACTCCGTCGATATCCCTCTGCACTCTGGACACCGACACCGACGGCACGACTACCACCGCAAGCGACATAATTATCACAACCGGCATATTTATAAGCGAGTTTACGGGTCCCGAGAGCAATCCGTACTGCGCTGTCGCAACGTCCTGCGCAACCCCCGCGCCTTTCAATACGTTGACGAGGATAATGCTATCCAGAAAATTGGATAGCGGCATAAGCACCGCGACTATCGCAATAGGAAACGCAACCTTGAACATTGCGCGCGCGTCCTCTCTGCTTACGTGCAGTCTTTCGGATTTGAGCTTTCTACCGCGCACCAGATAAGTGACAAAAAGATACGCGAGGGCGCACGCTTCGGATATAGCGATGCCGAGCAGCGCGCCGTTGACCGCCGCCGTAACTCCTCTGCTTATGAAAGCGGCGGACAGCCCGATTCCGACCGCGAGCTTCACAACCTGTTCTATAATATTGGAAAGAGCCGTGGGCAGCATATACATCTCGCCCTGAAACCAGCCTCTGAAACCCGCTATAAGACTTACGAGGATAATGGTGGGCGCGATTATCATAAATCCCGAAGCGGTCTCGGCGTTGCCCTGCCACCTCGCGATTTCACCCGACAGCGCGAACGTCAGTATCGCAAGCACCGTGCCGAGAGTCGCAAGCACTATAATCGCGGATACGAGATACTTTTTCGCAGGCTTGCCCTCCGCCCTCTTTTCCGCCACCATACGCGAAAGCGCGGTCGGAATACCTGCGGTTGCCAGCACCATAAAAAGCGCGAAGACGGGAAATACAAGCTGATACATTCCCATGCCTTCCGCGCCTAAAATATTCGTAAGAGGCACGCGGTAAAGGGCGCCGAGCACCTTTGCCGCCACGCTCCCTATGGCGAGCACCGCCGCTCCCGACAGCAGTCGCCCCTTGTTGATTTTCACCGCCGCGCGTCTGCTTCTGCCCGACATATCACATCAAAGCCGCACAAATAAGTTCGACGCAAAAATTCAGATACGCGCGCGCAACCTCGCTCGGCTCGCCGTCAAGCAAAAGCGCCGCGCCGCCTATGAGGTCTCCGCCTACGATAACGGGTTCGAGCACGCAATAAGCGCAACCCGCTTCCCTGTCCGCAAAAATACTCTTCACCTCATTGCCGCTAAGCTCCTCGCGTTTTCTGGAACGCACCCTGTTCATAAACTCCTCGCTCAGCGGCGCGGATTGGAAGTTCTTCTTATTTTTTCCCTCGGCAACAGTAACCTCCGTGGTATTTACAAAAAGAACGTTTGAGTCCGTCGCCTTTGCAAGCAGCTTTGCCGCCGAGCGTATTATTGGCAAAACGCTCTCGAAGCTGCTGTACTTGCGCAGAGTAAGCGCGTCGCCGCTCGACAGTATTTCCATCTCGTCGCCCTCTTTGAGATGCATCGTGCGGCGCATTTCCTTGGGGATGACAATACGTCCCAGTTCGTCGATTCTTCTGACAATTCCTGCTGTGGTCATAATTCCTCCGATTTGCACTTAGTATTTTTCAAAAGAAGAGGAATATACAATAACTTTAATTTGCGCCAAACAGCTTTTGCGCCGAGTGTCACACACTCCATACGCAAGCGTATTGCGTGTACGCACAGCGACAATATTTTGAAATTTATAATAATATTTTAAGATTATTATTATCGCGTGTGCTGTGAGCGCAAACTTTACTCCTCGCATTCCGCAAGCTCACCGCGCTTCGTCGCGTGAGGGGCAAAAAAATGAAAGTAACTTCCACTTTTTGAGGCGGAAATCGCCGCTTCGCTGGAAGCGAAAATGAAATCAGAGTCGCTATTTCCGCAAACGTAAAGCAAATCGATAAAGGCGCATTCATCGGGTGCGAGAATTTAACAGAAATCAGATACGGGGGCACCTCGACACAACCGTGATAAAGGATAAGCAATTCCAATATAAATACACGCTTACGGAGGTAATCATTCCAAGCGGCGTAACGAGCATTGGAATAAGAGCCTTTGAGAGTTGCGGCAATCTTAATAAGCTAATCATTCCAAACTCCGCACACTGCGCGGACGGAAATCTCACGAAAAAGCAGTCCTGACAAATGAAGCGATTTCCATTATAAAAACACAAAAAGTCAAGCCAAAGCGGCTTGACTTTTTTCTTTGTATAGCTCTCTTAATTTATGCAATCGCCACGGGATTTGCGATAAGCTCGTTGTAGTCTCCCACGCGTCCGTCCTTTACAAGTCCCTTCGCCACGTTGAGCGAAAGCGTTATCGCGTTTTTGCTCGGGCTTACGAAATCGCGCATTACGACGTTGATATACTCAAGATTTTCGCTGTTCGCAAAAGCTGCGATGCATTCGTTCATATTCTTTTCGTGCTGACCCTCTCTGTATCTCGGACCGCATACAAGGCTGCCGTCCGTCAGCTGCGACTGCAATACGAAAAGTCCTCCGACGCTGTTTTTGTACATATCGATATATGCGGGAACTGCTTTTTCTATATACTTCTTAGAAGAATAGTTTCTGTTCCACTTGCCCGTATAAAAGGATTGCAGACATCCGTTTTCAATCTGTCCGCCGTCGTCGTTGCGCAGGAAATATCTCGCGTCGTCGCTTACGTACTCATCGTCGTCTCCCCAGATAAGCAGACACTTACCTCTCGCCTCGCCGAGAGTCAGATTGCTTATATATTCGAGATCGGACTTGTCCGATTGGTTTCTTAAAAACAGTCCCGACAGATATTCTTCAAGCATAGCGACAGTGCCCGTCTTTGCCTCGGCGTTGCCGAACTTATGCACGTCGAGGATAATCGCTTCGCTCGGATTGGCAACGATAAAGTCGCGCACGTCTCTCAACACGTCTTTCAGATACAGGCTGTACGCGGGTCCGTGATATATGCGAAGCTCGCCCTTTTTCTCCTTTATGCGCAAATCGAAATATCTGGTGCCGCAGGCGAGCTGATCCCCTATATCCCTATCCTGCGTCTCGCTGTACCACGGCATTCCCGCAGTGCCCGCGTCGTGCGAGCCGGGAGTCGCCACGCATCTTAACAGCGCGTCGTCCTTGATGTAGGACTGCCAATACGACAGCGCGGCGGCGGGAGTTGTTGCGTCGTTGACTCTGTGCGCAATAGAAGCGCATACGCCCGCCGCAATAACAACCGCGACGACAAGGCATACAAGCAGTATCAAGGTGATTTTCAACCCCGTTCTTCTCTTTCCTCTCATAACCACCTCCTATGCAAATCGTTATTTTATCTCACCGTTTATGTGCAGTAAAATGCTTTTTAAGTCAAATCAGATACATTTTCGGTTTTTTATCCTCGACAATGCGCTCGACGATAAAGCAGTCGAAATCAACTTCTTCTATGAAGTCGCGCGGGATATACTTAGCGCGGTTAAACCTCTCGAAATGCCTTAGATGCGTAGGCAGAGAGACGGGCGCGGCTATGTCAAGCCTGTACGCTATTTCCTGCAACAACGTCCTGTAATCCTCCTCGGACAATGACAGCTCGTCCTCATAAACGACGTCGCGCAGGATTTTATCCCCTCTCATAATCTTCGCCCAGACTTTCATCAGTACTCCTCAATTATTTCCCCGAAGTAGAACGTGTGCAAATCGTTTGTGGGATACCACTTCTCCACCTGCGAGATATCCATATCTCCCATAGGCAGCTTGCCGATAACGCGACATTCAAAATACTTTTTACAGCCGCCCACGACGTAACCGTCCACTGCCTTCGCCTCTGCCTTATCGAGTCCGCATGTAGTCCATTTTTCATACTCTCTGCCGCTCTTCGTGCCGCAGAAACCAAGCGCTTCCTTCATCGTGCCCGCCTCGGGGATACTTATGGTAAACGCTCCGCTTGCGTCGATAAATTCCTTTGTGTAGCGGCTTTCGCGCACGGGGACTACGTACACTCTTTTGCCCCACATGACGCCCACAAAGCCCCAGCTTGCCACCATAACGTTGTCTCCCGAGCTCAGAAACGCGCCCGTGTTGAGAGCGGAATTCAGATAATTCATTTTGTCGAATCTATGCATACTTCTCCTTCGGCGCGCCCGCGCCACCGTCCATTCTATCGCAAATGTGTTTGAAACGTTCATACGATAAACCGAATTATGCCACAGTTAAACGCGCGTTCGGCGTGACATAATTCCGCTTTGCTTTATGATACCATAAACCGCGTTTATCGGCAATAGCGAATGACAAAAACGCATCAAGCTATCATTGCCGCTTTCCGAAATATATATCCGCTTGTGTTTTATTACCGATGAAAACACAATATAATGCGATTTTGCCGGAGTTGCTAATTGCAAATTGCTTTTGCGCACCGATTGTGTTAATCTAAAAGCCACGCGTACCCGCAAGTGCGCATTATATATTTATAATAATCTACGGGAGGATAAAATGAGCTTCGCAAGATTTTCAAGCGACTTTCTGGTTGAGACGTTCACACTTGTCGACAATCTGTTTATAAATGAGTATCTTCCCTTTTGCGACGAAAAACAGATAAAGGTTTATCTGTACGGGCTTTATCTGTGCGCAAATCCCGCTACGGACAATTCCATAGACGCGCTGTGCTCGAGGCTGGATATGAAGGAGACGGAGATACTTTCGGCGTACGGATATTTCGAGGATATGGGTCTTGTGCAAATCGTATCGCGCGAGCCGCTTGAAGTGAAGTATCTGAGCCTCAAAAAATCAATGCAGCCGCCTAAAAAGTATAAGGGCGAGAAGTGGAACGACTTCAACACTCACCTGCAACAGCTCTTCCCCGAGCGCATGCTCACTCCCAATGAATACAACGAGTATTACACCTTTCTCGACGAGAGCAAGATGGAGCGCGACGCGATGCTTATGATAGTTCAGTATTGCATCGACCTAAAAGGCATGAGCGTAAGGTATCCGTATATACTTACAGTCGCGCGCAACTGGGCGCTGGACGGAGTACGCACCGCGCAGGACGTGGAAAACAGACTTGCCGAATACGAAACGCAATCGGAGCAAATGCGCTCCGTGCTCGCCGCCGTCGGCAGAAAAGGCGGAGCGGAGCTCGAGGACAAGCAGATGCTTCTCAAATGGACGCGAAGCTGGGGCTACGAGCTTGACGCCATACTCACCGCCGCAAAAACGCTCAAAGGAAGCAAGAGCTTCAAAAAGCTGGATTCCCGCCTCGACGAGTTTTACAGATTGTCGATTTTCACTTCGCAGGAGATGAACGACTATCAAGCATATCGCGAACACCTGCGCGAGCTTGCGGTCTCGATAAACAAAACCCTCGGCGTTTTCTACGAGTCATTCGAGCATGAAATCGAGATTTATATCGTGCCATGGACGTCAAAGGGCTTCGACGACGAAGCGCTCGTCAAGCTGGCGCACCACTGCTTTGTCACAAATATCCGCACGCTTGAGGGAATGAACAACGTAGTGAACAAATTCTACTCTCTGGGCAGACTGAGCGCAGACAGCATCGAAGAGTATCTGCGCCTGCAAATCGAGCAGGACTCGAAAATTAAGAAGATAATAGAAAAAAGCGGACGTTCGCGCAGCGTGACGCCCTCCGACCGCGACTACTATCGCACGTGGACGGTGAGCTGGGGCTTCGACGACGACGTTATACTCTACGCCGCGGAGCAGTCCGCGTTCAGGACGTATCCCGTGCCTTATATCAATCAGCTTCTGTCAAACTATAAATCCGCGGGAGCAACCACGGTCGAGCAGGTAAAGAAGCTGCCCGCGCCATCGAATTATGAAAAAGAGCGCAAGCCAAATTTCAAACAGCACGAGTATACGGCGGAGGAGCTGCACTCGATTGTGACAAGCATTGACAGCCTCAGCGACACGGATTTATGAGGATAATATGAAAGAAAGAGCCATAAACGTTGCGATGACCAAAAGGCGTGCGAGAATAGACGCGGCAGAACGCGAAGCGGAAAATAAACTCTCCGCCGCGCTTTCGATTCCCGAAATTTCTGCCGCGCATACCTTATACGTAGACAAAAAATTCAACAATATCCTAAACGGCAAAAATCCCGACGAAGTGACCGCCGCACGCGACAAATACTTATCCGCTCTATCAAAGTACGGATATTCGGAAAGTGAGTTCGAGTATACTCCGCTCTGCCCCGTCTGTAAGGACAGGGGAAGCGTGAACGGCAGAGCCTGCGACTGCGTTTGGGAGGAATATATAAGCTGTCTTAAAGATGAGTGCAATATCCTCGCAAAAGCGCCGTTCACCTTTGAGGATTGCGATACCTCCGTTATAAGCGAAGAGGCGCAGCGCGCGACCTTAGAAAGGCTGTACAAGCATATGAGCGCATACGCCGACAAGCTCCCAGACGTAAATTATAAGAATATCGTTTTGTCCGGCACGGTCGGCTCGGGCAAGACCTGTCTTGCCTCCGCAGTAGCGCGCGCCGCGGTTGAACGCGGCAAAAGCTGTAAGTTTATGTCTGCGTACGAATTTAACAACGAAATGCTCGCCTGCCACACCTCTCCCATATCCGAACGCTCCGAACGTCTGCACGACGTACTCACGGCGGATTTGCTCGTCATAGACGACCTCGGCACGGAGCCCATACTCAAAAACGTCACAATAGAGTATCTGTTGCTCACTCTCGAAGAAAGGCTCAACGCGGAGCTGTGTACGCTCATAACGACCAACCTCGACGAGGACGGAATTATGTCGCGTTATTTTGAACGTATCTATTCGCGCCTCGGCGACAAACGTCATTCGCGTTTCTTCAAACTGAGCGGGAAAGACCTACGGCAGGCTTGACGGATTACGATTAAATACTATGCTTTTGTCAACGGATATCCGTTTTGGTTTTACGGTATCTAAACGCTGTAAATTTTACATTGCCATTGTATTTCGCCCGTCCTGACGTCTGCGTTCCAAAGCAATAAAAAAGCCCGTCTTCTGACGGGCTTTCAATATATCCGCTTCTATCCGCTTTGCTATCTCTCCTCTCGGAAATACGATACTCCCAGCGCCGCGGGCGGCTGAGTCTCTCTCTTATTTATAATGCTTGTCACAATCAGAACGACAACCGTCACAAAATAGGGAATCAACTTCACAATTTCTTTGGTCGCCGCACTTGGCACCGTCATAAAATCAGGCGAAATATACAACGCTCCGAATAAAATTGAGCCGAGTATACCCCAGTTGGGTTTCCACACAGTAAATATGACGAGAGCTACCGCCATCCATCCGAAGGCGTCGATGTTGTATTCGATATTACCTCCAAGATGGTCCATAATGAAAAACAGACCGCCCAGACCCGCAATCGCGCTTCCCAAAATGGTTGCGATATATCTGTATTTAGTCACGCTGATTCCCGCAGCGTCTGCCGTAGCGGGGTTTTCGCCGACCGCACGCAAATTCAATCCTACGCGCGTTCTCTTTATGACAATCGCCGCAATGACCGCGATAATTATTGCCAGATACACCAACGTGCCGTAAGAAAGGAAGATTTGACCAAACCATCCCGCGCTGTCCGCGCACGGAAAGCCCTTTATAAAATACTCGCTTGCCGCCGTAAAGCCCGTTTTGTCTATGCGGTTCATATAAAAGCTGTTGAAGCCTATTCCGAACGTGGTAATTGTAAGCCCCGTAACGTTCTGATTGCAGCGCAGCGTCACGGTAAAGAAGCTGAACAACAAACCCGCCAGCGCGCCGAAAATCAGCGTCATAATTATCGGAATTATCACCGCCGCAAAACCGTTTATCTGACTGATATCCGAAAGAGATTTCAAATACAGCGATTCGCCGAGTACCCCACCGACAGCGCCTATACACATTACGCCCGGAATTCCGAGATTGAGATGCCCCGACTTTTCGGTTATCGTTTCGCCCGTCGCGCCGAACATAAACACGGTGCTGAATCTTATTGCTCTCTGCAAAAACGTCCAGAACATTATGCCTCAACCTCCTCTTCTTTTTGAGCGTTTTGATTGTTTTCAGAAGGAAGCGCTATTTCTTCCGCAGAATTGTCTATCCGCGCCGTAATTTCATTAGGCTCTCCGTCGCCTAAGTCTGCGCTATCGTAAGCCGTTGCTCCGATTGAGCCGTCGGACTCCTCCGCGTTCAATTCGTCCGCTCGTTCCGCCTTACGCTTGCCGAATGTAAATTTTATCTTATAACCCACAAAGAACTCGCTTGCAATAATGATAAAGAAAAACATTCCCGTGATTATTTTAGGGAACGAACCTCCGAAATTCAGCACCGAAGCCGCCTGCGAGGAGCCTTGACTCAAAAACGCAACCAAGAATGCGGTAAAGGACATAGCTATGGGGTCGAAATGCGCGAGCCAGCTTATCAGAATCGCGGTAAAGCCTCTGCCGCCTGCCACCTCGGTGCTGACCGTATGGCTTGCTCCGCCTACTATAAGCCAACCCGCTATTCCGCATAACGCGCCTGACAGAATCATAGTGCGCACAATGACTTTTTTGACGTTTATACCGATATATTTCGCGGTATTGACAGATTCGCCGACCACCGAAAGCTCATATCCGTGTTTGCTGAAACGCAGATATATGAACACCAGAACGGTCAATATAGCAACGATAATTATGTTGAGTATATACGGATATCTGCCGATTTTAGGGAAATTTCCGTATGACAATACCCCGACCGTTCCCGAGTTATTCGGCACCCAAATCGCAATAACGCAGGCGATAAGTCCCATCGCGATATAATTCATCATAAGCGTAAACAGCGTCTCGTTGGTATTCCATTTCGCCTTGAATATTGCGGGAATAGTAGACCAAACCGCACCGCCAACGATACTGAACACCAGCATTATGACAATAAGCAATCCGTCGTCGACCTTGCCTCCGAAGTACTTCATACACGTCGCGCAGAGCAAAGCGCCCATAAGCACCTGTCCCTCCGCGCCTATGTTCCAGAACTTCATTTTGAACGCGGGAGTTACGGCGAGCGAAATACAAAGCAACAACGCTGTTTCTTCAAAAAGATTTATAGCGCGTCTGGGCGTACTGAAACATCCCTTGAACATCTGCTCCATAAAACTTGAGAAACTTCCCGACGAAAGAATTGAGCTTATAATCCCGCAAAGCAACAGGGCGGCAACAATCGCCCCTCCTCGAATAAGCCAGGACTTCCATTTGGGCATATCCGTTCTCTTGGAGATATGAATGGGCGATTCTAACTTAAGTTTTTTCAAAACATTGGTCACTTTTTAACCCTCCGTAACGCTATCGGGGGCTGCTTTCAAACCCGAATAATTGGTCATAAGCGTACCCAATTCCTCTTTTCTTGCGGTTCTTCCGTCGACTATGCCGGATATCTTTCCGCCGCAGACGACCATAATCCTATCGCACAAATCGATAAGCACATCCAGATCCTCGCCGACAAAAATCACTGCGACTCCCTGTTCTTTCTGCTCGTTGAGAAGATTGTATATTGTATAAGATGAATTTATATCGAGTCCTCTTACGGGGTACGCCGCCATAAGCACGGTGGGAGCCGCGGCAATTTCACGCCCGACAAGCACCTTCTGCACGTTTCCGCCCGACAGCCTGCGAACGGGAGTTCGCGTGCTGGGGGTCACAACCTCCAATTCGGTCACGATATTCTCGGCAAGGTTCTTCGGACTCTTTCTGTCGAGAAATACAGACGACCACAATACGGAAACGCAATTTGCCACGCCCTTTCCGAATTTTGCAAAAGCGTCCTTCGCCTTATTCGATTTAATATTCGGGTTCTCTCTCGCGGCGTTTCCGACGTCCGTTGTTTCCTCGCAGCTCGCAGGGATACAATTTTCTTCGGCAGCGTCGCCTTCGCATTTCGTTTCCGCCTCTGTATGTCTGACGTTTCTGTACGAGCGGAGCAACATATTGTCTACGAGGTCCATGTTACCTACGAGTCCCATTCCCAATCTATCCTCGGGAACGAAGGAAAGTCTGACGCCCAAATCGCGTATCTGAACGGGCGTTTTGGCGCGCAAATCTATTTTTTCGTTGTCCTTTGCAGGGTCGAAATACCATATATCTCCGCCGTTCAGCTTTTGCAGTCCCGCAATCGCTTCGAGCAACTCTCTCTGCCCGCTTCCCGCGATTCCCGCAATTCCCAATATCTCGCCCGAACGCGCCGTAAACGACACGTTGTCCAAAACCTTAACTCCGTCATGGTTTGTAGCCGATATATTTTCTACAACCAGTCTGTCCTCTACGTCATGCGGCTCGGTGCGGTTTATATTCAAATCTATTTTTTTGCCGACCATCATCTCGGTCAGTTCTTTTTCATTGGTATCGGCGGTATTTACGGTCGCGATATGCTCGCCCTTTCTCAAAACCGCCACCCTGTCTGAAATCGCCATAACCTCGTTGAGCTTGTGCGTGATTATGATGATTGATTTGCCGTCGTCTCTCATTCTGCGAAGCACTGCGAAGAGCTTGTCTATTTCCTGCGGAGTAAGCACCGCAGTAGGCTCGTCCAGTATGAGAATGTCCGCGTTTCTGTAAAGAACCTTTATGATTTCGACAGTCTGTTTCTCGGAAACGGACATATCGTATATTTTCTTTTTTAAGTCTATTTCAAAGCCGTATCTGTTTGCGATACTCTGCAACGCGTCCGCGCGATTGCGCGAAAGCCAGCCGAATTTGATACGCTTTGCTATTTTTATGAATGGAAGCGCCGCGATTTTGCGCTTGGTCTCTTTTTCGGAATGGTATTTGGGAGCTTTGAGATATGCAAGAACACCCGTATGCTCCTCGGGGTTATACGCCTCGTACGCGGCGTTTTCAAAAGTGTGCGCGGCTCTTATATTCTCCGCTTCGACTTTGACATCGAAGCCCTTATATTCTTCGCCGAGGATTATATTATCCGCCGCGCTGAAAACGTCCACCAGCTTGAAATGCTGATGAATCATGCCTATGCGGTAGGAAAACGCGTCTTTGGGTGAATGAATGGAAGCCTTTTCTCCGTCTATAAAAATCTCGCCGCTATCGGGATAATAGATGCCGGCAATCATATTCATAAGAGTAGTCTTTCCGCTCCCGTTTTCACCCAAAATCGAAAGAACTTCACCGCGGTAAACGGTCAAGTCCACATTTTTATTGGCGACCACCTCTCCGAAGGTTTTGGTGATGCCTTTAAGCTGTATAGCAACAGTATTGTCTTGCATGTTGCTACCTCCGTCGTTTGCAAACGTTCATAAAAACGCAAGCGAAATTTGTAATAGGTTGGACGGAGAAAACTCCGTCCAACCCAAAAGCGTCTTATAGCCTAATCAGCTAAGCAACGTAATGCCGTCGATGTCGATATCGAAGTAAGGCGCGGAGCGGAATGCCGACTCCTTGAAAATACCGTTCTCAATGACCTGCGTATCTTTTTCGAAATTCGCGTCGGAATTCACGTCAGCCATGTAGCTGGTCAGATGGTCGCCGTTTACGGTGAACTTGCTGCAATCGAACACTTTGAGAGTGCCGTCTTTGAGCTTTGCCTCGGCAGCCGCCACTGCGTCCTTAGCAGCCTGCGAAACGCCGTTGCCGTATTCGAGAAGCTGTACGGAGCCCGTAGCCAAAGTGCCCGTCCAATCCTTGTCGATTGCAACGCCGTTGGCAACGCAATCCACAATGTATTTGTAATAAGGAGCCCAGTTGATCTTGGAGCCGACGAGATACGTATCGGCGCATTCTGCCTTCGTGCTCACGTTGTAGGTAACGTTTGGAACCTTGGGGTTCGCGCTCTGGCAAGCATTGGGAGCGCCCATAGAGTCTGCGTGCTGGCTGATAACCTTGCATCCTCTCCCCATAAGTTTAACCGCGCCGTTCTGCTCTGCGGTGGGGTCATACCAAGAGTTGGTGAAGGTCACGTCCATGGTAACAGACGGACAGACAGACTTCGCGCCGAGATAGAAGGAAGTATATCCGGATTTAACCTCCGCATATGCCCAAGCTCCGACGTAACCGAGCTTAGCCTGATCTGCTGTGATCTGTTGGCTTTCAATCATCTCTTTGAGCCTATAGCCCGCTACGATACCCGCAAGATAACGGCCCTCGTAGATAGAAGCGAAAGCATTGTGAAAGTTTGCGAGATTTTCCGTATGAGCCTTCGTGCCCGTCGCATGGCAGAACTGAACGTTGGGATATTCCTTTGCGGCTCTTATCATATGGTCCTCGTGACCGAAGCTATCCGCAAATATAATATTGCAACCGTCCTCCGCGAGGTCGACCGCGGCGTCATAGCACTCCGAGCCCTCGGGAATATTCTTTTTGATGACCAACTGCTCGCGCTTCATCCCCATCTCGTCAACAGCCTGATACATAGCGTCGATGAAGTTCTTGTCATAGGTCGAGTTTTCGTCGTGCAAGCAGATAAGACCGATCTTGATACCGTCAAGATTGTCTTTGTTGCAGGCGGCAAGACCTACGCAAAGCGCGGCTATCATAGCAATTGCAAGCACAAGCGCTAAGATTTTCTTTTTCATTTTGTTTCTCCTTATTTTTAGGGCAAAGCCCTTATTTCCTACAATGACTGGCGCGCGAACGTAAGCGAGTCGTCCGTCATACTTTCAATGACCGCGAGGCTCTCTATACGCACGCCTTCGGCTCTCAGCTCCCTGCCGCCGGACTGAAATCCCTTTTCTATGGCGATCGCGCAACCCACGAGCGTCGCGCCCGCCTGATTGACTATGTCTCTCAGCCCGCGTATAGCCGCGCCGTTTGCGAGGAAGTCGTCGACAATCAACACTCTGTCGTCAGCGGAAAGACAGTCCTTTTCCACAATTACGGTCGCGGTGTTGTTGTGAGTGAAAGATACGACCTCGGTGCTGTATACGTTATCCGAAACGTTGGAAGTTTTGCTTTTTTTAGCAAAAAGCACCGGAGCGTGCATATAGTGCGCGGCTGCGCAGGCTATTGCGATACCCGATGCTTCGATAGTAAGTAGCTTTGTGACCTTTTCCTTGCAAAAGCGCGCGGAAATTTCCCTGCCGATTTCATCCATCAACTTTTCGTCGATGAGATGGTTCAGAAATCCGCCGACTTTGAGGACGTTGCCCGGATACACCCTGCCGTCTCTCAAAATGCGCTCCTCCAAAAGTTGCATATGCACCTCTCCCATCCGCAAATACTTGCGGTTTATGCGCTTGTCGCATAAGTGCAGTTGCATTGGTTGCTCTAAAAAGATAAGCGAATTATAAGCTATCGCAAAATGCCGTGTCAAACGAAATAGAGGTATAAAAGGATTTTTTTTGACAAATTCCGCGCGAAAACACGAAAGGTATAATAAGGCTGGAATTCAGTTTACAAACACCCTGTTCCCGAGAGTGCGGCGGACAAAAAAACAACGCCCGATCATCCCTGATAACAAATGAAAATTATAATGTAAATTTATAAATATCCTATTATCTATTTATTATATACCAAGCGAGTATACCAACGAAAAAAATGCTTATCTATCCGACTAAAACGCAAAATAAAAGCGGCGGAGATTCCGCCGCTCTATAAACGGATTGAAGTCTCATCCGCTTAGGCAAGATAAGCCTTGCAGGCCTCCTCGAGACTGGCGCAGATTTTAAGCGCTTCTGCCTCGTCCCTGCCGCGGACAACCACGCCATGCTGCGCTATTATGCAAGCGGGAGCACTTCCCATAACCTCTCCCACCTTCTTGCCCGAGCACTTAAAGCAGGTCGTAACGGACAGCGCGCAGGGGATTTCCTCTCCCAGAACGTCGCTATACTCCTCGGGAACTACAAAGGGTTTGCCCATAGCCGAAATCACGCTGCAATAGTAGGGGTGCGCGAGAATTGCCGTGCCCTCGCCCTCCATATCGAATTTGACGAAAGCAACTTCCTCGTCGCAATCGGCGGGAGCCTCGGCATTTTCATTATCGGTCTGCGTATCCTCCGAAGCGTTATCTGCATTTCCGCCGTCGGCAGAGGGGCTCTCTTCTGCGGCGCTTTCCGCGCTTGATTGCTCGCCCTCGGGGTATGCGGAGCTTTCGGAATCCGTATTTTCCTGCGGCGCTTTCTCTTCCTCGGGAATTTCGCTTATATCGGCGGTATCCTGCGCGCGTAGGCCTTTTGAAGATTTTATTCTGTAAACGACGTGCTCCAACAAAGCGGAGAAAAGATTCAGGCTCTGTGTGCAAGCGCCCTTGCTTTCCGCCGTCAAATCCGCATAAGCCGCCTTATCGAGAACTGCGGTCGCTCTAAGCAGCTCTTCGAGGCTGCGCGCTCTCACAAGCGCGCCCGCGTCCGGCATAAAGCACGCTTCGCGCTGTCCCGAAAGGGAGGTCACTATCTCCGCCGCCACGTTTTTGGACGCGCATTTTACGGAAACTCCGCATAATTGCGCCAAATCGTCGAGTATAGGTCTCAATGTTCTGCGCTTGGAAGAAAACTTCAAAATACTGTCGCTGTCGACTATCGCCGCGGCTTCCGCGGTCTTATTCTGACGTATCGCGCAGAAGAGTATGACCGCCGCCGCGCGGAAATTACCCTCGAAGGATTCGATATTCTTATCGTTGACAAAGACGAGCTCGTCCTCTTTGAGTTCCGCGAGATTTGAGCCCGTGGAATTTATAAGAATGCCGTCGCCCTCGCGCACGGCAATATATCCGCTCTCGATATATTTTCTGTCATAAAACTGCTTTGCGGCTTTTATAACCGCCGTTTTGTCGCTCATATTACGCTCCTATAAAAGTGTTTTAGCCTCGATACCTTAGCCCCGTAAAACGTTTCGTCCTAAGGGCTTATATCCGATAATCCCCATAAAAAGCCTCCGTTATGCGGGGTTTATATTATGAGGATAATTATTGACTACTAAATATAATATCAAACTATCGGAACAAATAAAAGCACTTTTCCCAATATTGGAAAAATTAATCGGCGGGCGCTACCTAGTCCTCGGCGTTTTTATCGCAGAACGCGTGATAGATTGCGTTTATCGCCTTTTCGTAATCATCAGACCCGACGCCCACGATAATATTGAGCTCGGACGAGCCTTGGTCTATCATTCTGATATTTATATTGTGTTTCGCGAGAGCGCCGAACAGCGTAGCCGCAGTGCCGTGGCGGGAAGCCATATTGTGTCCCACCGTGGCGATAAGAGCAAGTCCGCTGTGGATTTCGATATTGTCGCCGTTGACTCTTTCCTGCAACCTGCCGAGTATCTTCTGCATTTTGCCGTTGAGATATTCGTCCCTGATGACGACGGACAGCGTATCGATGCCGGACGGCACGTGCTCAAAGGAAATCCCCTCCTCTTCGAGTACGGCAAGCACCTTGCGTCCGAAGCCTATTTCGCTGTTCATCATATCCTTTTCGATATTGATTATCGTAAATCCCTTTTTGCCCGCTACGCCCGTGATAACCCTGTGCTTTTTTGGCAGGTTTTTATCCGCAACGATGAGCGTTCCCGAATGCTCGGGATTGAAAGTATTTTTAATATTTATGGGAATACCCGCGCTCCTTACGGGGAACACGGATTCGGGATGGAGCACCTCAGCGCCCATATACGACAGCTCGCGAAGTTCCTTGTATCCTAGGCAGTCTATCGTCTTGGGATTTTCTACGATACGGGGGTCTGCCGCAAGGAATCCGTCCACGTCCGTCCAGTTCTCGTAAACGTCGGCTTCCACCGCGGTAGCGATAATAGCGCCCGTAATATCCGAGCCACCTCGCGTAAACGTCCTGATATCGCCGTAAATATCCGAGCCGTAAAATCCGGGAAACACCGCCTTTTCCACTCCGCTTAGGCGGTCTTTAATATTCTCTATCGACTCTTCGAGGAGCAAATTCCCCCCGCCGTCAAAGATTATTAGCCCCTCCGCGTCGATAAACTCTATACCGAGCATAGCGGCGAGAAGCCTTGCGCTCATATACTCTCCGCGCGACGCGGCATATTCTTTAGTGCCGTATTTTTTTATGCCGTCATTCACTTCTTCCAGCATTTGCTTCACGTCGAAATCGGGCGCACAATGCGCGGCTATTTCTTCAAAACGCAGTTTTATACCCTCAAAAGCGTTATCACAACTGCCTGTTTGCGTAAATTCGTTGAAGCAAGCGTAAAGAGCGTCGGTGATTTTGACATCCCTTTCGTCGCGTTTGCCGGGGGCTGAAACGACGATATATCTACGCTCTTTGTCACCGCCTATAACCTGCGCGACCTTATCGAACGTAGCGCCGCTCGCCATTGATGTTCCGCCGAATTTACATACTTTCATTATAATACACTCCGATGCTCTGTTTCTGTATTGTATTACCGTCGGCGGACTTTCGCCACTTTTCGGCAGACGTCAGATGCGCTTTGCCTCCACGTAATATCTCTTCTCCTGCGCCTCGCCCATAGAAAAGGTCTTCTTGCAAAGCGCGCCGTGAGTCTCGACGTACGAGAAGAGCTCCTGTTTTTTCATAGACGGCATAACGAGCGCGACTCCCTTTTCGCGCGAAGCGACGGACATAAGGTTTTCCTCTCCGTGTATATAGTCCACAGAACTCTCCGTATGAGAGGCTACGTAATCCTCAATCGCCTTCTGCACCGCGCTTATGCTCTCCGCGCTGTTTTCGGGAACGGCGATTTCAAACCTTTGCCCGTTCAGATATACGCTCATACGCGCGCCGCCGCCGAGCTTCGAGGTGAGATATTCGACAAAATCTTTATCGGCGCCGAAAACGAAGCGATGAATAGGCTCGAAAATTATACCCTCGTCGTAAAGATTTTCCACCTCGCAGAGCGCGAACCTCGCGGGATGAGTCTGCCTCTCCTCGTCGGAAAGCGCATCCCTTATCTCCTCCCAGTACGCCTTTGCCGAAGCAAGCGAATGGTTGCCGTCGCCCACCGCGACGAAAAAATCTTTGCCCTTATCGCGCTTACGCGAAATATATCCGTCCAGCAGTATGTCGATTTCCTCCGCGCCGACCTTATAGCCCGTGATATGACCGCCCTGCATATTAAGGTCGAAATCGTAGAGAATCTCTCTTTCGGTTTCGGCGAGCTTTTCGATTACCGCCTTTTCCTCGTCGTCGATAAGCAGTATGACGTGCGGAAGCTCCAACGGCGCGCCCCTGCGGATACGCACGCGCGGCGGAATTCTGCTTGCCACCACGTCCTCGGTGGAACGCACCGCCGCATGGGACGGGTGGGTGAAGCAGTACTGCTCCAAATCCACGCCCATAACGAGCCCAAGCCTTTCGTGCCCGAATGTCGTTGAGCGTTTTACGAGCACGCAGCAATTTTCATGCTCCTCGAATATGCCTCCGTCAAGATACTCTCTCATAGCTCGGCGGATATCCGATATACGTTTATCGCCGTCGCTTTCGCCGAGATAAACCTCGGGATAGATGAGCCTGAGCGTACTCGGAGCCTCGCCGACGTATTCGTCGAGGCTCTGCCAGTAATCGGGCTGGGAGGTGAATTGGTCGCAGGCGACAACCGCCCATTTGGGAAAATCGGCGTTGCGCGGAATAAGAATGTTTACGGGACAAATAGGTTTCATAGAAATCTGTGATTTTTGAGCTTTCTCTTAGCTTTTCCTTCTCTCGAAGCGATTACGCTCGGCGAAATGCCGTATGCGATTTCAATTTCGTCGTTGAGCTTATCCATAGTCATATAGCGCTTGATTTCGCCGTGCTTTACGACGGAAATAATTCCCGTCTCCTCGCTGACCACTATGGATAGCACGTCAGTTTCCTCCGTGACGCCGATAGCCGCGCGGTGGCGCGTGCCCATCTCCTTGTTTACATTGCGCTGCGTGAGCGTAAGGAAGCAGCCGGCCGCGACGATTCTGTTGCCTCTTACAACAACCGCTCCGTCGTGAAGAGGACCTTTCGTATTGAAGATACTTTCCAACAACTGAGCGGAGAGCACCGCGTCCAGCCTCGTACCGGTATCCAATATGCTTTCGTTTATATCCCCTGCGGAATCAAGAATGATAATCGCGCCGACGTCCTTTTTCGCCATATCCTGACAGGCTGTCAGAATTTCCATTGTAGCGGCGCGAAGTTCGTCGTCGGTACTGCGCAACTCTACGTTCTTCCTCGCGCCCGACGCTTTTTGGAATATGTTTTTCAAATCGTTCTGATAGACCACGCACCCCACGACTATATCGAAGATGACTATGTAATGCGTTATGTATTTTGCGACTTCGAGCGCGTTGCCCCCGAGTATATCGGACAGCACGTTTACGCACACCTCGAGCACCGCGCCAATAAGCAGAACGAAAAGCATCTTGACGTTGCGCTTGTAAATGAAAAATACCGCAAGCACCGCAAGCACCGCAAGCAAAATCACCGCGTCTATCAGCGCGTAAACGCTGAGATGTCTGAAATACTCAACGAAATTGTAAGGCATATCTCCCTCCGTAAATTATTTCATATGTCGAATTCGTCAAAGACGTTGTCTTTTGAGTCCTGTTCCTGTTTTTCGGAGTCATAACCTCCGAATACCGCGTCCGCGTCCGAGCGCATATTGTAGCCGCGGTCATAGTTCTTTTCGTAATAATCCCCTCTCGTCTCGGGGTCGCGGAAGAGCTTCGCCTGTTTGTTGAGACGCTCTCCGAGGATAATCACGACCGCAAGATACACGAAATAAACGCACATTGCCGTTATGCTCGCGGCAATCTGCACGTCCGTAAATCCCACCTGCAAAGTGTATCCCATCTGATAAAGCAGGTTGAGCATTTCCGCGCTTGCGGGGCTGCCGTCCGAAAGCAGAAGCACAAGCCCGTTCTGCCCCACAACCGCAAGTCCCGCTACGACCATATAGACGGTCGCCCACAGCTTGTACGAGTTGTATTTCTCCACGGGATTGAATCTGTAAAATTTCACTATGACCGCAAAGAACATTATCAGCAGCGCCGCCGTCAGGGTGGCTATATCCAGCACTCCGCTCGCGAATATATGCACGTTCGTTTCCAGCACGGAAAAAATATCGATTATTCCGACCAAAAATCTCGAAGCCGCGGTGAAGCCCATCACAAGACAGCAAAAATCCTTGCGGGAGATACAGCGGACATATCTCATAATCCCCACTCTCCACACAATCCAAGCGAAAAGGAAAGTGACAAGCGCAGGAACCGCGCCCTCGAAAAACACTATGGAAATGAGCGCGGTCACAATTCTCAATGCGCTTATTTCCGTTATGCCCGCGCAATAAACGTAAATGCCGTACGCGTTGCGCACGAAACACGCAACGATAAGCGCAACCCAAACCGCCGCATAATATTTTTTTTCTATCTTATCGCCTGCCACTTGCGATTACCTCCGAAAACGATATGTATGCCGTTTACGACCCGTCGTAAAAGTCAGAATGTCAGAAGCTCGAGCACCGCTTCGCCGAGCGCGCTGTTTTCCGTGCGTCTGCCGCTCAGCACGTCGTATTGCAGTCCGTGCAGATAGTCTACGCACTTTTTCAGCCTCATCTGGGAGTACCCTCCCGACACCTGTCTCAGATGATACACCGCGCCGCCTTTCATCCCAAGCAGAGCGCCCAGCTCGTCGTTGCCAAGACCCTTGTTAAGCTCGGCGTGAAGCATCTTGCGATACTTGTCGTAGAGCTGATTGACTATACGCATAGAGCGTATCCCGTTTTTGTAAAACACGTCGAGCACGGCAAGAGCGGTATCCGCGTCCTTTTTGCTCACGGCGTCGGCAAGCGCGTATATTTGAAAATCCATATCCTCCGCGACCGTCGCCGACACGTCTTCGCGCCTCACCCTTCCATCGCAAAAATCTTTGAGTTTGACAATCTCGCCCGCTATGCGCGACATATAGCCCTGCGTACGCCTTATAAGCTCGTCCGCGGCTTCCTTGTCGATCGTATGCGTAGGCGCAAACAGCTTATTGATAACTTCACGCAGCTCGGGCTCGGGAAGTTTTGCGCAGTCCACGCGCTCGTAGCCCTTGCCTTTGAGCGTCGCCGCGACCTCCGGGTCGCAATCGAGCACGAACACCGACGTTTCGCTGGGCGAGGCGATATACGCTTTGAGCGCGTCCTTGTCCGCTTCCGCGAGCTTCTGGGACAGACTCAGAGTCACCGCTCTGTACTCCCCGAATACGGGATAGGTATAAAGCGCGTCCACCGTAGCGGCTATCCCGTCGTCCGCGGAAAAGCGGGAAATATTCAAATCCGCAAAATCCTCGTCCACAACGCTTCTTAGCGCCGCTATTGCGCGCGAGCGCAGATAGTCGTCGTCGCCGCACACCACGTACGCAGGGGCAAACCTTTCTCTGCCCGCGAGCACGTCGTTTATATGCTGTTCGAGTTCGACGTATTTCAAATGCCACGCTCCGTCATCTTTTTAAGTATATATTATTATAGCATTAAATATTAAATTGTAAATAATTTGAAAAAATTTGCGCGATACGGCGCAAATTTTTTAATAAATGTGCGCAAATCTTAAAAAATCAGAGCACTTTTCTCAAAAACTCTTTAAGACGAGGATGCTTAGGGCTGTCGAAAAACTCGTCGGGCTTTCCCTGTTCGAGTATTTTGCCCTGCGCCATAAACAGTATCCGCGTCCCGACCTCTCTTGCAAACGCCATCTCGTGAGTGACGATAATCATAGTCATTCCCTCGTCTGCGACCTGTTTTATGAGGTCGAGCACCTCCCCGACCATTTCGGGGTCGAGAGCGGAGGTAGGCTCGTCGAAAAGCATAACCTTAGGATTCATCGCAAGAGCGCGCACGATAGCCACCCTTTGCTTCTGCCCGCCGCTTAGGCTGGACGGATAAACGTCCGCCTTATCGCTTAGGGCTATACGCGCAAGCAGTCTGTCCGCAAGCGCCGAGACCTCCTGCTTTATCTGCTTAGTAGAGGTTTCGACAGGCTGTTTTTCAAGCATGCGCATAGGCTTGGCGCGGTCTATTTTTCGCTCCGTTTTTTCGATATTATCGGTCAGTCTGAGCTTTTTCGAGGTGAGCTTTTTGTCGTAAATCGCAAAGGATTTGCCAGCGACCTCCTTGGTGCCCTTTGTGGTCTCCCATTCCAAAATCAGGGGTTCAAGCTCAGATTTGAGCTTATTAACTCTCGTTTTATACGATTGCACCTTTTTTTCAAGCGCCGCATTGTGCGCTTCTCCGAACATTTTGAAAAGCAAGTTGTTAAGCGGCACAAAGGCGTTGCGCCTTTTGAGCTTTCTGAGATTTGAAATACCGATATGAACGGGCGCAAGCATAATATTCTTTTTGACCGTCATATTGTTGAACAGATTGAAATGCTGAAACACCATTCCCATCTTCTGACGTTGTTCGTTGATGTTGACCTTAAAGTCCGCAATATCCACTCCATCGAAAAATATCTTGCCCGCGGTCGGGTCCTCTAAACAGTTCAGGCAGTGTAAAAACGTAGACTTTCCGCTTCCAGACGGACCTATTACGACGACCTTTTCGCCCTCGTAAATAGTTTCGGATATATCGTCAAGCACCAGCAAATCGCCGAATTTTTTGGTCATATTCCGAATGCTTATGACCTCGTTTCCACGCGAAATTTCTGCGGCTGACGTCTTATTATTTTCGTCGGTTAAGCACTCTACGCCGCCGTGCGCTTCCGACTCCGTTTCTGTACGCGTATCCGTATTCCCGCTTTCCTCCCCGACCGAAGCGTCGACCGACGGGTCGCAAAGCGCCTCCGCATTGCAATCCGCGCCGTCCGCCTTTTCCGTCGCCTTTTCCGCCGCCTGCTCCGTCGGATTGAAATCGGTATATTCTTCCTGTCCGTTCGCGCCGCCGAACGTATATCTTCCCTTACGCATGTCTGAACCTCTTTTCCAAAAGTTTTACGAGCAACGTTATGAGTATCACTATCACAAGATAGAATGCCGCGAGCACTAGATAGGGTACGACGTATTCGAGCGTGCTGTTCGCCATAGCCTGAAACGCCCTCGTCAAATCCACGACCGTAATAAATCCCGCCACCGAGGTCTCCTTAATCAAGGTTATAAACTCGTTCCCGAGAGTGGGCAGCACGTTTTTGAACGCCTGCGGAAGCACTATGCTGATCATAGTGCGCGAATAACTTAGCCCGAGAGCACGCCCCGCCTTGAACTGCCCCTTGTCCACCGCCGAAATGCCCGCTCGCATAATTTCGCTTATATACGCGCCGCTGTTGAGAGCAAAAGCTATGACCGCCTCGGTCACGACTCCGTTGACGACAAAATCGGCAGATATGACGATATTTTTGAAATTGATTCCCATAAGCGGAAACAGCACGAAGTGTATTATGAGCAGCTGCACAACCATAGGCGTTCCGCGGAAAACGGTCACGTACAAATCGCCTATCTTCTGCAAAACGTAAACGAGAGGCTTTTTTGTAGTAGGCATCGTTTTGACCACCGCCACAAGGCTTCCGATGACAAATCCGATAAGCAAACCGAACACCGCGATTATCACGGTGTTCAGCAAGCCCGAAAGAACCAGCTTGTAGCCTTGCAGTTCAACGAACTGCCTTACGAATATATCCCAAGCCGACATTTTTCCTCACTTATTTGACTAGCGAATTGGTACTGTCTTTTATCATAATCGCGGGTTGCTTATCTATGATAACGGCATTGATTTTGCCGTTTGACAAATCCTTTATGGCAAGCGCGCCCGTCGTATAGCCGGTGGTTGTAAGATTGGGGAAGCCGTCGTAGCCGTAATCCACGCTACCCTCGGAGTACATAAAGCCCGTCGTTCCGTTCTGCGCGCCTATTACGTATGATTTAGTCTGCTGAGCGAGTATCGCCTCTGCTTCCTCGGCTGTATGGCAGTTGTCGAACAAGGCGTCGCTCTCCTTGACTACGATGACCTGCGCGGAGGAATAATAGCTGTCGGTAAAAGCGAGAATCTCCAAACGCTCTTCGGTTACGGTAAGACCCGCCATACCTATATCCGCCTTCCCCTGCTGTACGCTGGTCGTCACCGCTTCAAATTCCATATCGTCGATATAGAGGGGCTTCCCGAGATAATCGGCAAGCAGCTTTGCAATCTGCATATCCACGCCCGTGAATTTATTTCCGCTGAAATACTCGAAAGGCGGGAAATACGCATTGGTCGCGACTACGAGGCACCCGTCCTTGCCGGCAGGGTTTTCATACGTAAACGTCGCGTTTCCGTTGAAGAACGAGTTTATGATATTCTCCAACGTTCCGTTCGATTTGATTTGCGCAAGGAACGCGTTCGCCTGTTCAACAAGCGCCGTGTTGCTCTTGTTCACACAAAAAGCATAATCCTCAGCCGTAAGCTCTATATCAATCACTTTCACCTTTTCCGCTTTTGTCTGATTGCACGCGGTAAACGCGAAGCACGCGCCGATTACGGCGACAAGCATAAGCGCTACAATCAAAAATTTACCCGTCTTTTTCATTTTATCTCCTCCGTACGGCAACCTAAGTCGCAGTGCCTGCATAATATAGCATTTCGGGAAAATTAAAGCAACTGATTTTTTGCATAATTTTTGAATTTTTTTTATTTTTACTCATTTTTACAATATTTTATGCAATTATTATGCAATATTGGAAATTTTCATGCATAATTCAAAAGTGCAAGCGGAAAATGCTTAATTTTGTCGTCCGTCATTATTACATAACAAAACGTTGACTGCCGACTTGCGCGGATGTAATATGTATTTTGCTCCAAACGTTAAGCATCACTTCGTTACGGCACGCAAAAACATTGCGACTGCGGGAGCCGAAGGTAAAGAGGGGGCATTTTAATTAAAATACCCGACATATATTTTTGGAGAAAATATGATATTAGATATACTTACAATAAGCAATTACTATGACGGCATCCCGCGCGCGACGGAACGCGTACTTTCGTTTGTCGCCGAAGCATTCAACGCAAAGCCGACGTTTTCGCATATTTCGCTGTCCGAAGCAAGACGCGGTATTCCACTCACAAAACTTCCCGACGACTGCGTGGGAAAAGCCAAAGCGGCGCAGGCGGTTCTGTATCTCTCATCCACAGACGTCGACAACGCGCTCGGCATTAATTCCGATCAAATACTCGGCAATCTCGGCAAATCCCTCAACCTCTGCGCGAAGGTGCGAAAAGCGCACGTATGCGGCGGCGAACGCATGGTAGTGTGCGAGGCGTTTCGGGGCTTCCGTCCCGATGAAAACGGATTTCGCGTAAACGCGAATTACGGCAGAGAGGCATACACGACGGAATGCTACGGCGAACTTGAAATCGAGCGCGTCGCCCGCATAGCCTACGAGCTTGCGACAAACAGCCGCCAAAAAATTACTCTCGTCGATACGGGAAGCAGGTTTGCGGTATCCTCTTTGTGGCGTAAAATCGTCACGGACATAAACGAGGACTATCCGTACGTAAACGTAGATTTTCTTTCCCCCGAGCAAGGGGCGAAGCGGCTTGCGTCAACTCCCGACTGCTTTGACGTTATACTCTGTCCGAGCGCGATAAGCGAAAGTCTCGGCGGAATACTGTCGGCGATAAGCGGCGAACCTGTGACGGAAGAGTATCTCGGCGAAACGACTCCGGGAATATATGCTTGCCTTGCAGAGACCCGTCCCTCGGACGCGGCGGCGGAAAGCGAATATGCTCTTTCAACGCTGTCGGTCATAGCCGATATGCTGGAATTCTCATTCGGATTACCCGCCGCGGCGGAGTATATCAAAAACGCGGTTTCCAAAATAAAACGCCGCGGCAATAATCCCGATATTCAGCCCGACGCACTTGCGGATGAAATAATATTTCAAATCCGAAGCTCTATTAAAATGTAAATAAAATTGTCTATATAATATAAACAATACGCAGTTTCCTCGCTCAAATCAAAAACTCCGCAAACGCGGAGTTTTTATAATCGGCTTTTTGATTATAGAATTTATTTTTAGTACATCTAAACGTCTAAATGAAAAACGCTCACTTGATTTTGTCTTCTATATACTCCGCGACGCTTGCGACCGTCGTAAAGGCGCGCATATCGTCGTCGTCCACAATCAGATTCCATTCCTCTTCCACCGTCATAAGCATCTCGACGATATCCAAGCTGTCCGCGCCTATATCCTCGATTATTCGGCTGTTCGCCTGCACCTTCGCGACGTCTATACACATCTGCCGAGCTATAAGCTCTCTCACTCTATCAAGTATCATATCGTTACCTCAAAATATATTTTCACAGGATAACCTGCAAAGTCCTCTATACCACTGCGGATGGGTCCATTTCGTATGCCAGTATATTCTGCTCCTCCGCGCACACGCAGGCGTGATAGCCGTCGTAAACGGGGAAGTGCTCGAAGTGCGCGTCCTCGGGGACGGGCTTTCTTATGCCGACTATGCCCTCTCCCGTCATTTTAACATAGCTTTCCCTTTCCGTCCACCTCTCGAAGAATTCTTCTTCGTCCTCCGCCTGTATAAAGGGAAATTTTGATATATCTATCTCCCGCACCCGCTCTATGTCCACTCCTATCGGCGTATGCGATATGCCGAGCATAATCACGCCGTCCGAGTGGGAAAGATTGAAATATACGTCTTCACAGTCAAAACGAGGCTTGACTCCCTCCTTGCGCAGAATTTCGACCGAGTGCGGAAGGCTGTCGTCTCCTATAATATCCCTGTAATGCTTATAGCAATACTTGACAAACATATCGCTGTCCGCCTCTCCGCGCATAAAGAACAGTATCATAGCATCTTCGCTCCGCCGCCCATACGACCGTAGGTGCTGTTCAGGTCAAGGAAATAATCCCTATCCACGCTCGTCATAAGATGAAAAGGCAGTCTGTACGTCCAGTTGCCCTCCGCAACCCCCGGAATATTCATTCGCGTATCGCCGCCGTAGCCCAGCATATCCTGATACGGGAGCACGACAAGTGCGGACGACGACATAATCAGGGTCTTTATTATTGCCTTGGTGGAGCCGCAGTCGGGACCGCCGGCGCCCCAGCCGGCGCCCTTGAAGCCGCAGTATTTAAGCACGTAATTGCGCGCGCCCTCATTCAGCTCGTAAAGCCAGCCGAGCGTGGTATTGTTGTCGTGCGTGCCCGTATACGCGACGGTGTTGACCTCGTATCTGTACGGCAGATGCGCGCTGGGCGTGCCGTCGAAGCCGAACTGGAATACCCGCATAGTGGGAATGCCCGTGCCGTCGATATACTCGCGGCATTCTTTATCGATAAGTCCCAGATCCTCTGCGATAAACAGCGCGTCGCGGTTGTCCTCGTACACGAGGTTCAGAAGCGCATCCGCGGGACCCTTTTCCCATACGCCGTTTTCCGCCGTGTTATAGTCGCGCGCGGGGATGGAAAAGTAATTGTAAAACGCTCTGAAATGGTCGAGCCTGAGCGCGTCGTACAGTTTGAGGCAGTGGGATATTCTCTTTCTCCACCATTTGAAGCCGTCCTTTTTCATTGCCGCAAAATCGTACAGGCAGTTGCCCCACACCTGCCCCGTTCTTGAAAACGCGTCCGGCGGCACTCCCGCGATTGCCTTTGGCAGCAGCTTTTCGTCAAGCTGGAACGCTTCGGGGTTAGCCCACACGTCCACGCTGTCGGTAGCGACGTAAAAGGGCAGGTCGCCGATGACGCTTACGCCCCTTTCGTTGACAAGCTCCTTTACCTTAAACCACTGCCTGTAAAACTCGTACTGCTCGAACACGTAAAAGTCTATATCCTCTTTGAGCTCATCTCTCGCCTTTTTCATATCCGCTTCCCTGCGGTATTTAAGCCCGTCCTCCCATCTCCACCATGCGGTCGAGCGGGCGGCGGCAAGAGACATAAACAGCGCGTAGTCTTCAAGCCAGTAGCTCTGCTCTTTTCTGAACTTTTTTATTCTCTCTTTGACCTCGCCGTCCACTCTGGAAAACGCCGTGCGCAAAAATCTCTCCGTATTTATGCGCGCAAAGTCGTAATCCGTCCTGTACGGCTCGCCGCGGTACTTGCTTGCGTTCACCTCGTCGGCGGTGAGCAGACCCTCTTTTTCGAGCTCGGCGGGACAGATATACAGCCTGTTACCCGCGTACGTGGACAGCCCCGAGTAGGGCGAATTGCCGCAGCCTATCGTTGTTATGGGCAATATCTGCCACCAGTGAAAGCCCATATCCGCCGCTATATCCGCAAACACCACCGCGTCCTTTGAGAAGCAGCCTATGCCGTACTCCGACGGAAGCGAAGATACGTTGAGCAGTATGCCCGCGGCTCTGTCAAACTGTCTGAATTTCTTTTGCATATTATTCCTCTACTCTTATGTGAGCGGCGACCCTTTCCACTCCGGATAACTGCTCCGCCGCGGCGAGCGCGCGCACTACCGCGCTTTCCCCCGCCTCGTGCGTGACGATTATCAGAGTGCCGTCGTCCTTTTTGAGCACCGTCTTTACGGGTACGCCGCATTTTGCAAACGCGCCCGATATCTTTGCGAGCGTGCCCTCCTCGTTCTTAACGTCAAAGCGAATATAATGTGCGGAGGAAAAATCGTCTGATATAACGGTATCTCCTCCGTCTTCGAGCTCAAACGCAAATCTCCTGTGCGTATCCTTTCCCGCCGCAAAAACTATATCGCTCACAATCGCGCTTCCCGTAGGCAGCGCGCCCGCGCCCCTTCCGTACAGCATAATATCGTCCACGCTGTCGCCGTGGATATACAGCGCGTTGAAAGGCCCCTTGACCGCGGCAAGCGGATGGGCGGACGGCAAAAAGGACGGATGCACGCGCGCCTCGACCCGTCCGTCCCTGCATTTGGAAATCGCAAGCAGTTTGAGCGTATATCCAAGTTCCTTTCCGTACGCGATGTCCTTAACGTTTATTTTTGAGATTCCCTCTCTGTAAATTCTGTCGAGCGGCACGCGCCTGCGATATGCGAGGGAGCTTAATATACAGTTCTTGTACGACGAATCGAAGCCGTCCACGTCGGCGGACGGGTTCGCCTCCGCGTAACCGAGCCTTTGCGCCTCTTTGAGGCATTCGCCGTACTCTACGCCCTCGTCGCTCATACGCGAAAGAATATAATTAGTGGTGCCGTTGACTATGCCTTTAAGCGAGGTAACCGCATTGCCTTGCATGCTGTCGGTAAGCGTGCGGATGACGGGGACGCCGCCCACGCAGCTCGCCTCGAAATACAGCCCTCCGCCGCCGCGCTCCGCCGCCGCTTCGAGCTCGCGCCAGCTCTTTGCAAGCATCTCCTTGTTTGCGGTGACTATGCTCTTGCCCGCTTCGAGCGCTTTTATAAGAAAGCTCCTCGCAGGCTCGACGCCTCCGAAAAATTCCGCGACTATATCTACGTCGGGGTCGTTTACGATTTCGTCTATATCCCTTGCGGCGAGGCTTTCCGCTCCCAGCTGTTTAAGCCTGTCGGAATTGCGGTCGAGCACGCGCCTGACCTCGATATCCACGCCGTCGTTTTTCAGAATCATATCGCGCTTGTCGCGCAAAATCTCATACGTGCCGCCGCCGACTACTCCCAGCCCCAGAAGCGCCACTCCCACGTGTTTTGCACTCATATTATCTCCGTTTTGCGCAATGCGCTCATTTGTTTGCGTCATAGATAAATTTCAGTCCTTTAAGAGCGAGCGCCCTGTCCACAACGTCGAGCAGAGACGGCTCGGTAGATGCGACTATCTCGCTCAGTCCTCCCGTAGCGACCACCTTCGCGCCCTTCATCTCGGCGAGCGCCGAGTACCTCTCCACCATATACTTCACAAGCCCAGTATATCCGTAAATCACGCCGCTTTGCATACAGCTTCTCGTATCCCTGCCCACAATATCGTCGGGAGGAGTGAGCTCTATCCTCGGCAGCTTCGCCGCGGTGGTCACAAGCGACTCGGTTGCGGTCATAATGCCGGGGGCGATAGCTCCGCCTATAAACTCGCCCTTGCCCGTCACGAGATTGAACGTGGTCGCCGAGCCGAAATCCACCTCTATCACGGGACCGCCGTAAAAATGATACGCGGCGGCGGCTCCTACAATCCTGTCCGCGCCCAGCTCCGAGGGGTGCTCATAGCCGAGCGTAATGCCGGTATTGAGCGCGTGCGACACGACGAGAGGCTGGCAGTGGAGATAGTATCTGCACATATGCTCTATGGTGTAATTGAGCGCGGGCGCGACCGACGACATAACCGCGGCGTCGACGTCCTCGAACTTCATACTGTGCTGTCCCAGCAAATCGTACAGCACCATGCCGTACTCGTCGGCAGTGCGGTACGCCTTTGTGGAAACTCTCCATGACGCCACGGGAGTATCCCCGTCGAAAACGCCCAGTTTCACGTTTGTATTGCCTATATCCATCGCAAGCAGCATAGCTTTCTCCGCGCGCGGCGCGCGCCTATGTAATAATTGTATTTAGTATATCAAAATCTTTCGCTATTATCAAGCGCGAATTGCTTTTATGCGCGCCCGTTTTCAATTTTGCATAGCGATATAGAGCACGCACACGAAAGCATACGCATAGAATACGAACGCGGGAGCGAATTCCGCCGCGATTTTGATTTCCTTCAAAATAAATCTGATGAAAAGCGTGTACGCCATCGCGAGCGCAACAGTTATGAACACAAGCGACGCTATAAGATTTTTGAGTCTGAAAAAGCAGAGCACAAACAGTATGTTGGACAGTCCCAGCAAGCCGAAAAACAGCAGCGACGGAAAAAAATGCTTGAAGTGCACAAGCCTGCTTACCGCCACGATAGAGGAGATATAGCTTACCGCCACGAACACCGTAAACCACCCGCTGCTTACCACAAACGGGGGTTTATTGAGCGAAATATACCAGTTTAAGTCTATTTTGAAGATTGCGGAGCTAATTCCTGCGACGATAAGCACGCAGAAAAGACCTACTACAATTCCGACCATCCGTTTTAGGTACTCCACATCAAATTATATTTGCGGTTTATATTTTCAATGCTTAGGAACACATTTTTTTGAAAAAGCGTAAGGTAATGTAGGAGAAATCCTAATAAAACGGAGGTACATACTATGAACTTTTTTGCAAACGGTGGCAATAATGGTTGCGGTTGCGGATGCAACTGCTGCGACATCATCCTTCTCCTGTTCATCCTGAACAGCTGCGGATGCGGTTGCGGATGCGGAAATACCGGTTGCGGCGGTATGGGCAGCTGCGATCTCGTATGGCTTATACTTATTCTGTCCTGCCTGTGCGGTTCCAACAACTGCTGCTGCAAGTAATTCGGATTTTGCAAAAAAAAAGAACGCCGCACGGCGTTCTTTTTTTGCGTTTGCGCCTGAATAATCGGCTTTCAATCGATTGACTTTATAGGCTCTTTTAATTATTATTTTATTTAATCATTATTTGCAATTTTCAAAGAGGTGTGTTATGGCTCAACTTACAATGGACAAAATCGTAGCGCTTGCAAAAAATCGCGGCTTCGTATACGCAGGCAGCGAGATTTACGGCGGACTTTCCAACTCGTGGGATTACGGTCCTCTCGGAGTAGCGCTCAAAAACAACATCAAGCAGGCTTGGTGGAAGAAGTTCGTTGTGGAAAATCCCTACAACGTAGGTCTTGACAGCGCGATACTCATGAACCCGACCACGTGGCAGGCGTCGGGTCATATCGGCGGTTTTTCCGACCCGCTTATGGACTGCAAGAGCTGCAAATCCCGTCACCGCGCGGACAACCTCATTGAGGAATATATGGCAAAGCACGGCATAGAGGAGAATATCGCGGGTTGGAGCAACGAGCAGATGGAGGCGTATATCGCCGAGCACAAAATCCCCTGCCCCGTCTGCGGCGTGAGCGACTTCACGGGTGTGCGCAAGTTCAACCTTATGTTCAAGACCTTTATCGGCGTCACCGAGGACAGCGCGTCCACCGTATATCTGCGCCCCGAAACCGCGCAGGGCATTTTCGTCAACTTCAAAAACGTACAGCGCACCACGCGCAAAAAAATCCCCTTCGGTATCGGTCAGATAGGCAAGAGTTTCCGCAACGAGATCACCCCCGGCAACTTTATCTTCCGCATACGCGAGTTCGAGCAGATGGAAATGGAATTCTTCTGCAAGCCCGATACCGACCTCGAATGGTTTGCGTACTGGAAAAACTTCTGTCATCAGTGGCTCAAAGACCTCGGCATAAAGGATGAAAACCTCCGCCTGCGCGACCATGACGCGGAGGAGCTTTGCTTCTATTCCAAGGCTACGACGGACTTCGAGTTCAAATTCCCCTTCGGCTGGGGCGAGTTGTGGGGAGTCGCCGACCGCACCGACTACGACCTCAACCAGCATATCAAGACGAGCGGCAAGGATCTTAGCTACGTCGACCCCGTGACCAACGAGAAATATGTGCCCTACGTGGTCGAGCCCTCTCTCGGCGCGGATCGCGCGTTCCTCGCGTTCCTATGCAACGCATACGACGAGGAGACAGTGGGCGAGGGAGACACCCGCGTAGTGCTTCACTTCCACCCCCAGCTCGCACCCGTCAAGGTTGCGATACTGCCCCTGCAAAAGCAGCTCAACGAAAAGGCGGAGGAGCTTTATATCGAGCTGTCAAAACGCTTCGCCTGCGATTTCGATACATCCGCTTCCATCGGCAAGCGCTATCGCAGACAGGACGAAATCGGCACGCCCTACTGCGTAACGGTGGACTTCGACACGCTCGAAGACAACGCCGTGACCGTGCGCGAGCGCGACAGTATGGAGCAGGTGCGTATCCCGATTTCCGAGCTTACGGCGTATTTCGAGGATAAATTGACGTATTGAGTATTTTATATTTATAGTGAATGTAAAAGCCCGCTTCCGCGGGCTTTTATGATAATTAATTTTCCGAATATTCTCCTCGCTTGGGTAGTGTACTACCCAACTGACCGTTCTCCCTTTTTAATTTCGATTTGAGATACTTCCAATAATTGCGATTTTTATCGTAATCAGCTTCATTTCGTATTACCGCAATTATCAAGAACACTAAAATACCATTTGGACTTTTGGTCGTCCCAAACGGCGCGCACAGGCATATCATTGTAGAATCTTATAGAGGTTATAACAAATTATTCGCTTAATTTTATATTAATAATATTATAGATTATAAAAATCAAAAGTCTAATTGAGGGCGAGCAAACTTTTTCGCCACGACCTCTTCGTTGAGATGAAGAACGCGAAATAGGCATTTTTGCGAACCGCCCAGTGTACCGACGTACACGACGGCAAGCAAAAATGCCTCTGACAAAGTTATTCGTTCAACGAAGAGGTCGTGAGTTGCATACTGAGTAAAGCAAGCGACGCAGCCAAATCCTCCCCCTTGACAGCTATGTCGGGCGGCAGATTGAGATGCACGGGCGCAAAGCACCATATCGCTCTTATACCCGCTTTTACCATTTTATCCGCGACGGACTGCGCCGCAACCGACGGTACGCAGATTATGCCGAGCCGGATTTTGAACCTGTTCACCACGCTGTCCAGATTGTCCAGATGATAAACGGGCTTGCCGTTGACCTCTTTGCCGATTGACTCCTCGTTTACGTCAAAAGCGGCGACGATATTCAAGCCGTAATTGCGGAAGCCGTCGTAGCCGAGTATAGCGCGCCCGAGTCCGCCCGCGCCCACGAGCACCGCGTCGCGCGTGTTGTTGTATCCCAGATACCCTTCGAGGTCGGCAATCAAATCCTTTGTCGCGTAGCCTGTCTTGGGCTTACCCGCGACGGAAGCCACAAGCGCGATATCCTTCCTCACCTGCACGGGATTCAGTCCCAGTCCGTTTGCAATCGTCGTACTGGAAACGGTGGGCACGTTTTTCTTGTCCAGCTGATATAAATATCTGAGATAAGACGGAAGTCTGTTTAGAGTCGCTTTCGACATTTCGACGTTTTGTTCCTGCATAATTTCACCGCAAAATTTTTATCGATAAAAATATAACAATATTTGACCGTATTTGTCAATATTTAACGGAAATTTGACCCTAAATCGATAAAAATGCCGCGCTTTCAATGCGCGGCATAATACTATCCATATTTCATAATCAAATCAGTATAAGGCTCTTATCGGCTATTGCTGCGGATTTTGCTCGCTCATCATTTCGTCCACTTTGAGCATAATCGCGCACTCTATGCGCTTTTTGAAGAGGTCGCAGCCATACGCGTATGTGCCGTTTATATCGCCCGTCGCATTGTACGCGTTTGCGGCGCAGCCCCCCGAGCAGTATAGCCTAGCCCAGCAGTCCCCGCACTCCTTGCGGGAATACGCGTTGCACCTCTTGAACCTGTCGCGTATATCAGTCCTCGTCACGCCATGCCATATGTCGCCCATAAGGTAGTCCCTATTCCCTACAAACTGGTGGCAGGGGTACAGCTCGCCCGTAGGCGTAACGGCGAGGTATTCCGTGCCGCTTCCGCAGCCCGATATGCGCTTGTATATGCACGGACCGCCGTCGAGGTCGAGCATATAGTGATAAAACGTAAAGGGCTTGCCCTGCTTCCTGCGCTCTATCATCATATCAGCGAGCTTCTCGTACTGCCCGTAGATGACCTGCTTATCCTCTTCGGTAAGCGCATACTTGTCGGTTGGCGGACACACGACGGGCTCCATACTCAACTCGTCGAAACCTAGGTCGAGCATAGTCGCGATATCCTCCGTGAAGTCGGGATTGAAATGCGTAAACGTGCCGCGCATATAATATGTTCCGTTCTTTCTCTCGTCCACGAGCTTCTTAAATTTCGGCACTATTATATCGAAGCTGCCCTTGCCTCCCACGGTCTTACGGAAGCGGTCGTGCACCTCCTTTCTGCCGTCGAGGCTCAGCACGACGTTGTCCATCTCGCGGTTGCAGAAGTCTATCACGTCGTCGTCGATGAGCATTCCGTTGGTGGTGAGCGTAAATCTGAAATGCTTGCCCTTCTCTTCCTCTATCGAACGCGCGTATGCTACGAGCCGTTTCACAACTTCAAAATTCATAAGCGGTTCGCCGCCGAAGAAATCCACTTCGAGATTATGGCGCGTCCCGCTGTTCTCCACAAGGAAATCCAGAGCGCGTTTGCCCACCTCGTACGTCATAAGCGCGCGCTCGCCGTGATATTTGCCCTGCGCCGCGAAGCAGTATTCGCAATCGAGGTTGCAGGTATGCGCGACGTGCAGACACATAGCCTTAATAACCGTGTCGCGCTTTGCGAGTATATTCGCGTCGGGCTTGAACGTATCCTCCGAAAACAGCTTGCCGTCGGCTTTTAGCTCCTTAACGTTCGCGATACATTCGCGCGCCTCCTCGGGAGTTATGCCGTGCTTCTCGCACACGGCTTTTACAATACTGTCCTCGCTTTTAGATTCGTACGCGTTTATTACGTCGTACGCCGCGTCGTCCACAACGTGCACGCTTCCGCTCGCTACGTCGAGCACGATATTGTATCCGTTTTGCCTGAATGAATGAATCATATTTTCTCTCCCGCGGCTACGCAAAATTATGCCGCGCCGCGCTTTTAATAAACCGTCCGAAATTATGACAGTCCGAAAACCTTAAAACAAATCGAAATTCCCTGTCACAAAAAACGCCTAGACGTTGCTAGGCGACTTTCTGTATGGAAAATACGGCGGAGCTTATTTCGCCGCTTTCTCGCACTTCTGATTTGCCACGCCGCAGGACGTCTTGCAAGCGGACTGGCAGGAAGTTTGGCACTCGCCGCAACCGCCGTTCTTTTTGCTCTCGTTGAGATTGCGGGTTTTCAATGTAACGATTCTTTTCATATTGATGCTCCTTGATGAGTTTATAGCTTTTATATGATTATAATTGCGGCGCGTACAAATGTCAACCTTTATCGTTATGCCGCGCGCCTTTTATCCCGATTGCGTAGCATTTACGTTTCATGCGGCAACCGCATACTATTCCGCTGTATTTTTCAAACGCAAATCCGCCTGTTATTCCGCAGTGACGGGCGGTCTCTTGAACTTGGACGCTATCTCCTCGGATGATTCGGTCACGACCAGAATATTGTCGGGGAAGCGCCTGTGCTCGCTTTCCAGATTCATCCCATACTCATAGAGGCAAAGCGCGTATCTGATAAACTCATGGTCTATAACCTCGCCCTTGCAGATGATGGGACACCCGGGCGGATACGTCCACACGTTCTCAGCCACGACTCTGCCGATAGATTTCTCCAAATCGACGAATTCAGTGTTTAACTTATCGATTTCGTAGGGTTCAAACTGCTTTTGCGCCAAAATCGAGGCGTTTATGTTGACAAGACCGTTGCGTTCCTTCACGTTGCCGTCCAGATCGTAGATAGCCTCTGCAAGTGCCATGTAGGAGCTAAGACCGTCGCCCGCGCCGCTCATCGCCAGAGCATAATTCGCGCTCGCCATTTCCAGCTCTATCTTATACTTGTTTTTGAGCGCTCGCGACAAATCCAGTCCGCGCAGCGCGCTGTCCACGGTGAGGAATACGAGCTTGCTCTTGTCGTACGCATACACGCGTCCGCCCTCCGCCTCTCCGTTGAAGAGCTTGATATGCTTCATATGCGCAAGACTGCGGCGAAATTTATCCAGCATATCGCTCCATTCGTCTATCGCGGTCGAGCCGTCCTCGCGCAAATATCTTACGCAACCCTCTATAGAGGCCATAAGCACGTACGACGGCGAGCTTGTCTGGAATATCGCAAGATTTCGGTCGAGCCTGTCTACGTCCACTCTGCCGGAGCAAACGTGAACGATAGCCGTCTGGGTGAGGCTGGGCAAAGTCTTATGGAAGCTGTTCACGACTATATCCGCGCCCAGATTGCGCGCGCTCTGCGCAAACTTTTTGCTTAGACCCAGATGCGCGCCGTGCGCCTCGTCGACCAGCAGCTTCGCGCCGTTCGCGCGGCAAACGACTGCAATGCTCTTTATGTCGGATATCACGCCCTCGTACGTCGGGCTCGTGATCACCACAAGCGTAATTTTGGGATTTTTTTTGAGAGCCGTCTCGACGTCGGACGGCAAAACGGAGCCGAAAAATCCGTACTCCTCGAAATACGTAGGCGCCACGTAATGCGGCTTCAATCCGCAGACCTCAACGGCGTTGTAAACGCTCCTGTGGCAGTTCCTCGCAAGCAGAACTTCGTCGCCGCTGTGCGTAAGCGTACGCACCGCCGCCAGTATGCCCGCCGTGCTTCCGCAGGTGAGAAACCTGCTCTCGTTCGCGCCGAAGAAAAACGCCGCCTTCTTCTGAGCTTCGAGCAAAACTCCACCCGCATTGTGAAGATTGTCAAAGCCCTCTATCTCCGTTATGTCCATGCCCTGAACCGCGCTCAGATGATTGTATGCCGAACGCTTATGCCCCGGCATATGAAAGGGGATATAACCCTCCTCGTCGTACTCGCGCAGCATAACCGCAAGAGATTTTGAATCTTGCGTTTTCGGGTCCGCGCCCACTCTATTTTTATAAAGAAATCTCTTTCTCCGCAGTCTCATACTGACATTATAGCATTAAGAAATAAAAATGGCTATGGAAATTTTTACATATATGTGATATAATAGGTTAAAAAGTAAAAAAATGCGGTAAAACACCCGTTTTTGTCCGAAAAAAATGCGCAGATTCCATTTCGTAAAACCCTTATACTTGCTTCTGGCAATCGCGATAAGCGTAATTTCTGCGCTCGGATTTTCTGCGTGTAACAAGGAAGACGATTTCTATTCGCACGACAACAGCTTCGATATTTCGGTGACGGACGCCGAGGACGCGCTTATATACGAGCCGCAGAATATCCCGTACAGATACGGTCTCGTGTTCTACGTCGGCACGCTGATTCCGTCGTCGCAATATGCCTATCTCGGCGAGGCGCTTGCAAGACAAGGATATATTGTGATAATCCCAAAATTCGATAAAGGCTCTTCCTACGGCGCGTACAAAGCCATAGAGCCCGCATTTGAAAAATATACGAACGTAAGGTTTTTCGTAGGCGGACACGGGCTGGGCGGTGGCGCCGCAGTGCGCCGTGCGCAGGAAAATCCGACCGCCGTACTCGGCATAGCCCTCTACTCGCCCATATGCTCGTCGAGACAGGTGCTTGACAAGGACGGCAATCTCACCTTCGATGAAAACGGACAGGTGGTAAAGGTTTACGACTCGGTAGCAAATTTATCTCTTCCCACTCTAGTGCTCGAAGCCGACGGCGAAGGCATAGTATCGGACGAAATGGTCGCGGACTCCAAAACCCGTCTTAACCTGGCCGCTACGCAGTACGTAAGGCTGTCGCACGGAGGTTATACGGGCTTCTATGCGGTCACTTCGCGCCCCGACAATTCCGCTTTAACGGAGCAGGAAAGGCAAACCCAGCTTACACAAACCGTAGAGCACACTCTTGCGTTTATGCGCTCCGTCGTCGCGGGATAGAAAGGAGAATGCATATGCGTAAAACGACAAAATTCATAGTTCTAATCGCCTTAATTCTTTTATTCTGCTCGATTGCGCTGTGCAGTTGCGTCGTAACCGCAACCCCAAACTATGCCAATATCAAAAACTTCGACGCGACACTCTACAATCCCAAAAGCGATTGGTTCAATATGCATTTTCTAGGTAATCAAACACATTTAGTCGGCAACTAGGAAAAATCCGACGAAATATTCAAGGAATTTCCAGATTCAATTAACTTCTATTAGCAGAACCTTCAAAACAGAATGTAATCGATACTATAAAAACTTGAAAAAACAAGCGGCTTACGTTCAGTTTCACCCGATTATGCCTTTACTATAAATAATTCTCCTTTCGGCGAATCGTGCGAAAAAAATACAAATAACCAATTCACTATTGACATGTTTTGTTCAATACATTAAGCTAGACTTGAAATAATATCACATATATTTTTTTGATTAATATATTTTTATTATATGAGGGAGGATTGCGCATGAAAATACGCAAATTGTTGAAAACAATGGTAGTAACGGGAATTTTGCTTATTATGTGCTCTGTATTTTTTTGGGGTTGCAGTAATACGGAAAAACCCAACTACACTAATATACGTCAATATCTTGCAACTCTTTACAATCCCCCAAGCGATTGGTTTTATATGCAGTTCCTAGATAACGCAAACGAGCAATCACACATAACTCCCGAACAGTCGTATATAATTAGTGACCAGGCAGAATTTGAAGAAACGTTCAAAGAATTTCCCGTTTCAGTTAATTTTGATAATCAGATTCTACTAGTACATTGGGAAATATCACAAATCGGTCATGCATTTGAGCTAAAAGACATAATACTCAACGATAAAACCTTAACCGTCAAATTTGGTTGCAATCCGAAATATCACAACACGTTTGGCAATCATATGACTTCTCCTCATCTAATATTTATCGCAGTCATCATGCGCCGTATTGAATTTTCAGAGGTAAGTTTTATAAATACCGAAACAAATTATAATGGAGAAAACGATGAACACGAATGAAAAACTTTTAATAATTACAAAATTATCACTAATATGCTTAATTTGCTTATTACTATTAAGCTGTATTTTCTTAACAAATGCATTTAATTCATCAATTCATACCGCTTATGCAATAGATAATGCTGTTTTAAGAATACAAGTTTTAGCAGAAGAGCATTTTGGTGAAAACAATAATCTTGTTTATGAACATTTATATAATTATAATGATTCTCTAGATTACATATTAATAAGCAATGATAACGATTATGCAATTTTTCTAATTTCCAATCAAGAATTATTGGAATACTCTTCTTTAAGCAATTTACCATACGAACAAAATACAAAAAAGTATTATGGCGGACCTACTAAATATTTAAAGAAAGAAAACGGATACTTTGTTGATTTACTTACAAATGAACAACTTCTTTTATCGCAAGATGAAATTATAAAGCTCTCTAAAAGTATATTGGATAAACTTGATTGTGAAAACACTACAACTACTTTAAGTAATGAAAATTTATCAATACTTTCAAACACTTTGTCGTCTTCTCATATGCCATCCAATTCGAAAGATTTAGAAGACGGAGATTTACCAGGAACCGCAGGAACTACTTACATACAAAATCATGAATATTTCCCCAATGAGCCAACTTATGGAAATAATACTACTGGAACCTGCGCAAGCGTTGCTACCCAAATACTGCTAAACTATAATAATTATTACAATGATAGACGTATTATTGCAGATAAACACTTAAACGGATGGGATATTAAAAATAATACACTAGCTAATTCAGAATTAAACCCAAATTATTGCTCAGACCCCTCTGCAATTAATAAATATATTATGGGCAGTAGCGGTATAAATGAAACCGACAACGGTACTTATTTTAAATATATTAAAGATAAATTACCACTTATACCTCTTACTGGAAATATCAAAGATGCAATAGATGAAATACTAACGGAACGCAACGCAATACTCAGTTCACCTATAAATTACGAAGTTGACTCAAGTGTGTTAGGAAGCATAACAAATAATGTAAAATCAGAAATAGACAACGATAGACCTGTATGCATAGCTATAAGTGGCGAAACTCTAAATCAAAATCATTATGCTGTCGCATATGGTTATCAAAGTAAATCTTCATCATTCGGTTTTATAACTCACTTAGGATGGCATCCAACGTATAGATCATATTCAAGAATTTGGATTAATGAAAAGTGGTGTTATGGATATGTTTCACTTAAAATCAATCACGAACATACATATGACAATTATTTGGAGAATAAAAACGAAGTCAGATGCACAGAATGCGGACACCGCAACGTTCCATACACGACGGAAGACATTTCCGAAAACGAGCTTGCAATTACGGGCACTAGATTTCCGCTTTTAGGAAACATAGCTATTCCCTATACGCACAACGGAAAAGCCGTCACAAAAATAGCTGATTCCGCATTCGCTAAACAAGCTATAACCGGTGTCGCTTTCCCGTCCAGCCTAAAAGAATTAGGAGTAGGCGCTTTTAGCGAATGCCCGTATTTGAATACCGTCACGTTTGCTGAAGAAAATCAAATCAAAACTATTTCAGATAAATGCTTTTACAAATGTAGCAGACTAAAAACTTTGAAATTCCCGCTGAACATTTCAGCTATCGAAAATGAGGCGTTTTATGAATGCGAGAGCCTGACCATAAATCTGTTTACAGACCAACAATTAAAATATATCGGTAACCACGCGTTTTACGGTTGTTCATCGGCCATTAGCGCGAGTCTGCCTAATACGTTAGAGACCATCGGTAACGGTGCTTTTTCGCAATGCACAAAGCTATCTATTGTAGAAATTCCCGAAAACAGTAGCCTTATAGAAATCGGAATCGCCGCTTTTGCAGCCAGCGGCATATGCTACATAAACTTCCCTACCGGCGTAACAAAAATTGATTCGGGGGCGTTTTTAGGTTGTCCTAATTTAACCAGCGTATTAATTCCCAAGAATGTTGCGACAATTGGTTTCGGGGCTTTCAGCGAGTGCCCTCTTCTGACGGTATATTGTCAGCCTGCGTCTGCACTTAAAGGTTGGAACTCTAAATGGATTGACTCGGATAGACCCGTCGTGTGGGGATGTTCGATCTCGCAAAACATTCACCCATACGTAACCTCATTCGTAAAATCGAACACCAATCCTACCAATATGAGTGTCTCTGACGTTACCAATCCTTATCACTGCGTTACAAACGGGTTTGAAGGCTGGTACACCACGTCGGATTTTTCAGGAACAAGATATGCAAATATCTCCTCCGCGCCCAACGGAACGCTGTACGCAAAGTGGAAAGATAGCTGTATCGCCGAGGGCAGTATGATTACCCTTGCGGACGGATCGCAAAAGGCGGTGGAGAATCTGACGGGCGACGAAATTCTGCTCGTGTGGAACCTGTTCACGGGGACGTACGACGTTGCGCCAATTCTCTTCATCGACAGAGACGAGCGCGGGGAATACGAAGTTATCAATTTGAATTTCTCGGACGGCACGATGGTGAAGGTCATATCCGAGCACGCATTCTTCGACGTCGACCAAGGCAAGTACGTATATCTGCGCAACGACGCGGCTAAGTATATCGGACACAGATTCAGCAAGCAAAGTGCAGACACAAGCGGAAACAAAGTCAATACCGCGGTCACGCTCCTGTCGGTGGATATAACGACCGAAACCACGGTAGCGTACAGCCCCGTCACCTACGGACACCTATGCTACTACGTAAACGGAATGCTGACTATGCCGGGCGCGACCGAGCCGTTTGCGAACATTTTCGAGGTAGACAAAGACACGATGCGCTACGACGCGGACAAAATGCAGGCGGATATAGAGGAATACGGTCTGTTCACCTATGAAGAGTTCTCCGCTCTACTGCCCGTATCGGAAGAAGTGTTCGAGGCGTTTGGCGGCAAGTATCTGAAAGTCGCGATAGGCAAGAGGCTGACGGATCTGGACGAGATCGCCGCCCTTATCGAGCGATACTCCCGTTTCCTTAACTTCTGACCGTCTTGACAAAAGTATTAACGGCATAATGACGGAAAAGAAAGTTTAAGCCCAAAATATACTTTGGTAAAACGCCGTTTTATAAATATCGGCATAATAAAAAAACATAAACAACATAAAACAGACGTTCGCACGAACGTCTGTTTTATAATATACTCAATATTTTTCGCTATGCTCTTATAATATCAATCCACGTCTACAAGCACCGTGTTGTACTGATACGGATACTTCACGCACTCCTCGAAAATCTTCGGCACGTCGTCGAAAGTCTCGCGCGCGGTGATAATGCCGTCAATGCGCACAATCTTGTTGGCGAGCAGGTTTATTGCGGAGGGCATTTCACCGAAGCCGTTGCAGACGCCTTTGAGACGAAGCTGCTTTTTCAGAATAAAATCACTGCCCACATAGTGCTTTTCGGATGTGGAATAGCCGGCTATCACAACCTCGCTTCCGTTCTTGACCAGATGCAGAACAGAGTTCAGCCCCACGCCATCGGTGGTGAATACAGCCGCCTCGCTCATTCTGCCGCCCGTAATTTCCTCGACCTTGCGTTCGAGGTTGTCATAGGTGGGATTGAGCGTATAGCATATATCCCATTTCCTTGCCAGCTCCAGCTTGTCGTTATCCAAATCGACGAGTATGGGCACCATCTGATAGTAAATAGCAAGCTGACAAAGTATAAGCCCGAGCGTACCCGCTCCGACTATCACGACGTAGTCTCCCCTGTCGCACGGAAGCTCGGAAAACACCTTGTTGCCCATCGCTATACACTCCGTAAACACGGCTTCCTCGTCGGTTATCCCGTCGGGAAGATGAAACACGTTTTCGGAGGGCACGCACACGAAGTCCTGCAACAGACCGTCGGTATCCACTCCCATAGTCCTTACAACCGTCTCACCGTGCTCGACGGACTTCACAAAAGGATTGACCACAACGCGCGCGCCGAGCTTGAAGCCCAGCTCCTCGTCGTCGTTGGTCACGTAGGCGATAGCCGCGTGCGCGGGAACGGTGACCGTATTTTTGTCCTCTCTATTGGCAAAACAGGACATATCGGTGGAGGAAAGAGCCACCTTTGAAATTTTCAACTTGACCTCGCCTTCGCGCGGAACAAGAGTGCCTTCGCTGAGGCTGACTTCATTAAAATTTCCGATGTGCCAAGATTTCATAAATACTACCTTACTGCTATTTTATCACGGCTACGCCCAATATGCAACCGTGTATCGTCATATAAATATTATCTCGCGCCGCGTGTCCCGAAATCGTCGCATAGAAACAATTTTTAGTATAACGCGCGTTTACAATTTATTTGCGCTTGAATCCACCTTATCGCAGGCGCGCGTAATCCGCGTAATTTCCTGAGGCTCGGGGAAAGGTCTGCCGTCGCCTATGACAAACCTGTCGCGTCTGAGATTTTCGTCCGCATACAGATATATTTTCTTATCCTTCCAAGAAGTCATCACGTGCTTTTTGAGTATTTCGCTTTGGAGCACCTTATAATACAGCCCCGTATACACGCCAACGTACACCGTGTCGCGTCTGCTTGCGAGCATATAGTCCACCAGCTCGTCGCGCAGCATAAACGCAAGCTGCGAATCGCTTATCACAAATCCGCCTCCGCAGGACTTGCAGGGTTGGAGCATAAAGTCGTCGATGGGAAGCCTCGTCTTCTTGCGCGTAAGCTCCACGAGCCCCAGCGGCGTCATTCCCACGGTGGTAGTTTTGAGCCTGTCGTGTTTGAGAGCGGCTCTTAAAGCCTCCACCACTCTGCTCTGGTGCTCCTCCGTGTACATGTCTATGAAGTCGATGACGACGATTCCGCTTATATTTCTCAGTCTCAGCTGTCTTGCAATGCACTCGACCGCCGCCATATTGGTTTTGAAAACGGTGTCTTCGAGGTCGCTGTCGCCCACGAACTTGCCCGTATTGACGTCTATAACGGTGCACGCCTCCGTCTTGTCTATCACGATATACGCGCCGTTCGGCATCTCCACCTTGCGGTCGCAGAGGTGATTTATCTGCGCGCTCAGTCCGAAGTAGGACATAATATTTCTCTCGCCCTCGTACGTCTCCACCTGCGCCTTGCCAACTCTGCCTATAAGAGCGTTTGCGACCAATGCGTCGTTTACGATGACCTTGTCTATATCCTCGCTGAATGAATCCCTCAGAACGCGCTCGAACAGCGTAGCCTCCTCGAACACCACGCTCTTTTCGGGCGCGCGGCGGTATTCGTCAAGCACCTTGCCCCAAAGCGAGAGCAGCTTGCCCGCGTCCTTTATGATATCCTCGTCGTCCGCCTTGTCCGCCGCCGAGCGGATTATGAAGCCCGAGCCTATCGGGCAGACGGATTTGACAAGCTGTTCGAGATACTCCCTGCGCTCGTCGTCTTCTATCTTGCGCGAAACGCCTATGAAATTGGAATTTGGCAAAAGCACCAGATAATATCCCGCAAGCGTTATATCCGTCGTAAGCCTCGCGCCCTTCTGTCCGAACTGGTCCTTGACCACCTGACACATAATCACGTCGCCCGCGGAGAGCTTCTCGCTCTTCTTGGGCATAACGCTGTGCAGCCTCTCCTTATCCACCAGCGACTCGCCTACGTAAAGAAAGCCGTTGCGTTCGAGTCCGATATTGACAAAGGCGGCTTTCATTCCGCTTAGCACGTTTTCAACTCTTCCCTTGTAAATATTGCCCACTATGCCGCATACGCTTGCCATTTCGACGGAAAATTCCAAGAGCTCTCCGTCGTCGACGAGCGCCGCGCGTGTGCAAAACGGGGTATTGTCCAAAATCAGCTGTTTCAAAAGTTTATCCTTCTGTTTATATATTAGGGGCGAAAGCGCTCTTCATCCATTTTATACTCTTTTAAGATACTCGTCGACGTCCTCGAAGCCGCCGTCTGTCCCGACGTACTGGGCTGTTTTGCATATATCGGACAGCGCGAGATTTGTCCTGAGCCTCTTACCCAGCTCCGACAGTATCCTGTCGGGACGCAGACTCGTATTGCCCGAGGCAAGTCTCAACGCGAACCTGCCGTCCGCATTCGTACTGCCGTATATTTTATCCGAAACGTCCTCTATGACAGTCTTTCCCTTCTTTTCGTACTCTATTTGAAATCCGCTCAAATCGATTTGCCTAAACGGCGTATCGAAAACGTAGTCCGCCGCAGTTATCTTTCCCTGCAAATTGGGATTCTTTCCGCACTCGAAAGTCTCGATTGCCGCAAGCGTGACGGGTACGGCGAGATTGTATCTTTCAAAAAGCTCCCCGCCGTTCATATCCGTATCGACAGCGAGATACTCCGCGATTGAAGCCACTCCCACCGCGAGCGGGGACGAAAAGAACACCAGCGCGTGAGGATTGAACCCCTGCGAAAATTTTACGGGAATATCCGCTCTTCGCAAAATCCTCGAAACGTGCCTTAGCAAATCGATGTGGGAGATGAAGCAGGAGTCCGCGCGCTTGACGTATTTGAGCACTAGCATACCGTGCACCTCCCCAGTTTGAGCGCGCCGCAGCCGTTGCAGCCCTCTCGGCAGTTTTTCGTCGTCTTCTCCTTATATCCGAGCTCCCGCTCCTTCAAAAGATACGTTTTCGACACTCCCGTGTCTATAAAATCCCAAGGCAGGATTTCGTCCACGGACCTCTCGCGGGTGTACTCCTGCATAGTAAGTCCGCAGTCGGCAAACGCCTGCGTCCACGCGTCCCATTTGAACTGCTCCGTCCAAGCGTCGAACTTAGCCCCCAGCCTATACGCTCTTTCTATAACCTTGCTCTGTATCCTGTCCCCTCTTGCGAGCGCGGCTTCAAGCACCGAGGTCTCCGCTCCGTGCCACGAAAAGGATACTCCCTTTATCTCCCTCAAAAGCGAGCGAAGATAGTTCTGCTTTCTCAGCATTTCCTCGAAGCTCGCCTGCTCCTCCCACTGAAATGGAGTGCAGGGTTTGGGGATAAACACCGCGCAGCTTACGGATATATTCAGCCCGCGCTTGTGCCGTTTGAGATAATAAAGACCTTTGAGCCGTTTGCATATCTCGGCTATCCCCGCAATATCCTCGTCCGTTTCGGTGGGGAGTCCGAGCATAAAATACAGCTTGATGCTGTCGTATCCTATCTCGAACGCCTCCGCCAAATTATCCAGCTCTGCGTCCGTTACGTTTTTGTTAATAACGTTGCGAAGTCTCTGCGTGCCCGCCTCGGGTGCGAACGTAAGCGAGCTCTTGCGCGAATGCCTCGCCATATCCGACTTAAACGAACTTATTCTCAAACTCGGCAGAGCGAGATTGACGCGCTTGCGCTCGCAATAAGGTATAAGTATATCTTCAAGCCTTTCAAGCTCAGAATAGTCTCCCGTAGAGAGCGAGCAAAGCGACATTTCCCCAAAGCCCGCGTTTTCTATCATATTTTTCCCCAGCTCTGCGCATCTATCGGCGCTGCGCTCGCGTATAGGTCTGTACCAAAAGCCCGCCTGACAAAATCTGCATCCGCTTGCGCAGCCGCGATACAGTTCGAGAGTAGCCCTGTCGTGCACCGCCTCTATGTTCGGCACAAGCGGTTTTTCGGGATAAGGAGCGTTCTCGAAATCGCGAATAACGGCTTTTACAACCTTTTCACCGTCCTTATGAAGAGACGGAACATACGCTCCCTCCACGCCTTTGACTCTTTTCAGTATCTCCGATTTCGATGCGCCATCGGCTCTGCCGTCCGCGATTATGCGCAGGATATTCAAATCCGCTTCCTCGCCCTCGCCGCATACGATTATGTCGAAAAAATCCGCAAACGGCTCGGGGTTGACCGCGCAGGGACCGCCCGCGAGCAGTATAGGATACTCATCCCCTCTTTCCGCCGCATAGAACGGAATTCCCGCAAGGTCGAGCATATAAAGCACGTTGGTGTACAGCAGCTCAAAGCCGATGGAAAACCCGAGCACGGTAAAATCTTTAAGCGGTTTTTTTGTTTCGAGAGAAAGCAAGGGCAGGTTATCTTCTTTGAGCTTCTGCGCGAAATCGGCAGCGGGCGCAAAGCACCTTTCCGCCACGAAATCCTTATCGGAGTTTATCACGTCGTACAAAATCTGCACGCCGAGGTTGCTCATCCCGATTTCGTACAGCTCTGGGAAGCAGAAGCACATATCCGCCTTTCTAGGCTTGGTCATATCGGGAGTATTCCACTCTCCGCCGCAGTATCTGGCAGGCTTTTCGACATCGGCAAGTATTTTATAAAGTTTATCGTTATATCCGTTCATTTTCTCTTTATCCTTGCGATTGCTGGCGAAAATTATCTTTCGTCCAAGCAGAGCGCCGCCGCGCCGATTATGCCTGCGTCGTTTTTGAGCGTCGCCGCAACCAACCTGATCTTCGGATTGTACTGCGCTCCGAAAACGTTTTCCGATACGTATTTTTCAAGCGGCTTGATGAGCGCGTCTCCCGCGTTCGATACTCCTCCGCCTATGATAATAACCTCGGGATAGAAGATATTCGCAAACGTCACAAGTCCGCACCCCACGTACTCGATATATCTGTTTAGCGTCTCAATCGCTACTTTATCACCGTTTTTTGCGCATATAAACACGGTTTTTCCGTCAATACCGTTTTGTTCGGCATATTTTGCAAGTCCGCTCGACGGATACTTTTCGCACGCCGCGCGCACCTGCTTCATAAGCGCGGTCGCAGACGCGTACGCCTCGTAATGCCCGCGCTTTTCGCAACCGCAGACCTCTCCGTCCATAGCGATGGTGATATGTCCGCCCTCGGCGCCTGCCGAACGGTTGCCGGTAAGCAGTCTGCCGTCCACGATTATTCCCGTGCCCACGCCCGTGCCGAGAGTGATAAGCACGCTGTTTTTCGCGCCGTTGCCCGCGCCGTACAGCGTTTCGCCGAGAGCCGCGCAGTTGGCGTCGTTGCTCACCCTTATATCTTTTATTCCGGTAAGCTCTCTTAATATTTCCGCAAGAGGCGTATTCACCAGATTGACGTTACAGCAATAGCGCACGTATCCCCTTTCGTCGTCGACGGAGCCGGGACAGCCTACGCCTATCCCCGCGATTTCGTCCCTGTCTGTTCCGCACTCGTTAAGCGTATCGGAAATCAGCGCGGCGATATCGGCAAGGATGACCCTGTCCTGCTCGCGCGGTCTTATGGTCGCCGCCTTTTTATGCAGAATTACGCCGTCCTCGACGACCCCGCACTTGACGCTCATTCCGCCTATATCTATGCCGAGATATTTCATAAATTCCCCCGCAGATCCGTAGCCTGTCTTATTTACAAACTCAAACTATTTTATAATACTATACGTCAAATGTCAAACGCTGAAAGGTCGAACGCCGAATATGAAAAGCACTCCGAAGAATGCTTTGCGTCATGCTAAAATTCCGAAAGATTATTTTCACTCAGACTCTATCTGCTTTCAATGCGCAGACTGTGATGCCGAACGACACTCCGTTCTCCGTATCGTCTACATATATTTGCATAATTAAGGATAAAAACAAATTGCGCGCATACAATCCGTCTGCGATTTACGTCGCGGTTTTTCTATGCGATACCGCGGTCTTGCGCTTTATTGCGGGCTTTCGGCTTTTGTCTGCGTTCCCAAAGAGCGCGTATCCGATAGGCTTAGACAGTCTGTTCCCCAACGCGACGGCTTTAAGTTCCGCTTCGGTGAGGGTGGATACGATTTCTCCTCTCTCGCCTACAATCTCGAACTTCGTTTCGCTCGCCGAACTTATGTGATGATACAGTCTGATTATCGGAATATCTTTTGATACGCGCACCGTCTTTTGCTCCACTCCGAGCATATAGTTTTTGCTTGCGCCGTCCAACACGCTTATGTACATTTCCTCTTTGGTCCCGAACGCCGCGCCGTAAAAGAGGAATACCGCGATTATTCCGAAGCTGAAATTCAGACCGAAAAAGAAAGAGGCTATAAAAAGTCCAAAGAAAATCACGCTCGATACAATGCCCGCAATCTGCAAGCCCTTTATGGCTTTTAGCCTGTTTTTGCAAAGCCCGAGCACTGCGCGTGAGCCGTCGAGCGGATAGACGGGTAGAAGATTGAACACGCCCAGAGACATATTCGCGTAAAAGAACGTCTGCGTATAAGGATAGACGGCGGGCGCAAGCCACCATATGCCCAGCGTAATAAGCGCAAGCAGAAAATTGCATACGGGTCCCGCGAGCCCGACCATCACGGCGGACGTTCTGTCGAAATTCTCCTCGGTGCTCATCATCGCTCCGAAGGGCATAAGCACCATTTTTTTTACGGCGAAGCCGCGCATCCGCGCAAGCGCCGCGTGCGCAAGCTCATGGAAAATCAGCGCAATAAAAGTGGACACAAACGCCTGTGCCTGCCCAAGAGCCACAAGTGCCAAGGCAAGCACGAAAAACAGCGGATGTACCTTTATCTGCATATTTCAAACGCTCACATTCCCGCAAGTGCGCTAGCGACTGACTTGATGGCGTCAACCGCAGCCGTAGCCTTGAATATGTTGGCAAACAGGAAGCCCAGAGAAACGAACACGCCTATAATGACGGGTACGATGGCGGCGTCAAGCAAATCGAATCTGCTTTTGCGGCGGCGCTTTTCCTCCACTCTGTTTTCAACGAAATCGTTGGTGGAAATTTCAACTTCGAGCTTTTTATTTTCGTCAAATTCCATAATCGTCACCTCGAATTAAGCCTATGCCCGATAGGCGGCGATTATTCCACAAAACAAAAACTAATATCTTTTTACGTCCAGCGTAGTGTCGAACTGCTTTATCCTGCACGCCTTCGCGGAGATTTGAACAAGATACTCGCCGTCCTCCGACTGCGCAATCGCGAGGTCTAAGGGAGCGGTGAGCTCGAAATAATCTCCGAGCAGTCGGTTCAGATCCCCCGTAAGAGCGACGGAAAAGCCCTCCTTTATTCCGACCTTATCCTGCGTAAGCATTTCTCTCATACGCTTTGCTATATCTCTCGACCTTTTCATAGCGACCTCAATATCTGCGTCTGAACAGTCTGCGCCTCGCGCTTACGTCCACAAAGACCTTTGTCTTGTCTGCGATATTCGCGGCGAGCGCGTCGAACGCCCTATCCGATATTGCGCTGTCGGGCACGCCCCCGAGCTGCTGATACAGCGTAATCATATCGTCCTCGGGAATGACTCCTATCGGCGGGATATGAAGCAGAGAGCCTATCTCCGCCGCGCCTATCATCTCCCCTCTGACGACCATATCCGCTCTTACGCGGTTGACCACCAGCGACACGTCGGCAAGGCGGTAGCTTGCAAGCAGTCTAATGACCTTGTCCGCGTCGCGTATCGCCGAAGCGGATGGAGTCGTGACGACGATAGCCTCGTCGGCGGCGGACACGGATCTGTGAAAGCCATGCTCTATGCCCGCGGGACAGTCTATTATCACAAAATCGAACTCTGAAAAGCCGTCCACAACTCCGCGGAACGCCTGCGCGGTAAGCGCGGCGCTGTCCTTGGATGACGGCAGTATGCGCATAGGACTTTGCGTGTCGGAAACGAGCGCCTGAAAGGCTCTGCACTTGCCTGCGAGCACGTCGCTCATATCGTAGACCACTCTTTTTTCTATGGCGGTCACTACGTCGAGGTTGTTCAGTCCCACGTCGCCGTCCACAAGCACGACCTTATAGCCTTTATGCGCGAGCTTACGCCCGAGCGTCGCGGTGACGGTGGTCTTTCCCACACCCCCTTTGCCGGAGGTCACAACTATCTTTCTCATACAAACCATAATAAAAAACAGCCATACGCGCTTTATGGCTGTTTTGATATTTTTTGGAAGTATATTGTCAAAAAATTTTAATTGAGCCTTATCCCGAGCATATCGCCGAGCAGCTCCTTATCGTCGAAGAATTTCGCGCCCCCGATTGCAACTGCGTTTTCGCCGTCGCGCAACAGCGTAAGTTTGAGTTCCAGCGCCTGTTCGAGATACTCGAAAAGCCCCGGAATATGCATGCATCCGCCCGTCACGAACACTCCCTTTCTGAGCACCTCTCCCGCAAGCTCGGGCGGAGCCTGATGGAGCACGGACATAACGACGTCGAGAATGTCGTCTACAAGAGGGATGACCGCCTCCCGCATATCCGCCGCCGAGACGTACAGACTGCGCGGACTCCCGTCGCTCGCGGCGCCCGACACCGCATAGCTGCCCTCGTCGTTGACGTAAAAGGAGAGCGCGGACTGTTTGAGATTTTCAATCGTATATTCTCCGACCTTAACGCCGTAGTGCATATAAAGGCTGTCTATTATGGCGTTGTTGAACGCGTCTCCCGCGATATTTACGCTGCATCCCGCCGCAATGCCTCTGTTTGTGACTGCCGCAATTTCCGTCTTTCCGCCGCCGATATCCACAAACAGACCGCCGATACTGCCCGTGTACGCCAGCAGAGACAGCGGAGCTTCAACGAGCGTAACCTCCTTTATGCCCGCTTTAAGACAGCACTTCTCCACGGCGCGCCTGTCCGAGCCGGACGACGAGGAGCATATGGAGACAATCGCTCTTATTCTCGGAGCGAACAAGCCCGTCGGAATGATTTTTTTCAAGAAATATTTCAGCATCATCGCCGCCATTTCCTCGTCGACGACAACGCCCTCCTTTATGGGAGCTATGATTTTGGCGCCGCCCAGCGAGCCTGTCATGATGCGCTGCGCCTTATAGCCCGCCTCGCGTATTTCCAACCTGTTCCCCGCCATTACGGCAATAGCTATAGCCGGCTCCCGCAGCACGGGACCTATTCCTTTTTGATATATCGTGATAAACTTGCTTCCTAGATCGATTGAAAGTTCAACGGTTGCCATCTGTCACTCCGAACCCCGCAAGCACCCTTGCGAGCTTTTCCTCGGGCAGACCTACGATATTTGTATAACTGCCCCTGTATTTTTCAACGACGCGCCCGTCCTGTATGCCGTACGCGCCTGCCTTATCGAGCGGATTTGTATCCGCGACGCAGCTTTTTATCTCTTCCCCGCTCAGTTTTTTGAGCTTTACATAGGAGCGCACCGCAAAGCGCCTGAAATCGCTCCCGAGCCTGACTGTAACGCCCGTATAGACCGTGTGCCACCTGCCGCACAGCTTTTCGAGCATCGCCCGCGCGTTTTGGTCGGTATGCGGCTTTCCGAATACCTTCCCACCCATAACGACGACCGTATCCGCGCCGATTATAACCGCGTCCGTATCCTCTATGGCAAAAGCCTTGGCGTAGGAAAGTTTTTTTACAAGCGAGCGAGGATTTGCCGCGCTTATCGCGCTCTCGTCTATGTCGGCAGGCACAATCTCGAACCTCAAACCCATCTCCGTCAGTATTTCCTTTCTGCGCGGAGACGCGGATGCGAGTATTATGCGTTTATCTATCTTTTGCATATGTACGCGGCGCTTTTACAGTATTTCGAGGTTCTTGCCGAATGAGGACTTGAAATCCGCCGCCGCGCCTATCGCGTCTTTTATTTCGAGCGAGCAGTCTTCGCCGTTTTCAGTCTCCGTCTTTACGATTACGCTGTCGCCCAGAACGTCGCAGTTGACGCCCGTGACGACCTTGCTCTGGCTTCTGTCGAAGCTCTCGGCTATGCGCAGAATAACGCTCAGCTTTCTAAGCGCCTCAATATCCTCCACGGTTATAATATCCTTGTATTTGAGCAGTTCTTCCTTGGGGAAGTCCATATTCCTGTGTCCCACCGCCACAAAGGACGCGAGCACGATATCCTTGTGCGGAACTCCGTAGAGGTTGCTGTTGAGAATTATGTACTGCGAATGCAACTGGTGGTTGTAGAACTTTATTCTCATCCCGCTGTCGTGCAAAAGCGCGGCGATTTTGAGCACTCTGACGTACGCGCGCGGCATCTTATGCAGCACTTTGAGCTGTTTGAACAGCTGAATTGAAATATTGTACACGTGCTCCGCGTGTCCGATATTGATATCGAAATACTTCATCTGCGTGTATAGAGAATGTCCAAGCACGTCGCTTAGCGGTCTTTCGCCGATTGTGGGCACCGCGTAACGGAACATCGCTCCCTCTCTCAGTCCGCAGCCGCTTATCGTGATCTTGCGGAAATCGAACCTCTTTATCACCGCTTTCATCACGGCGAGCGCGCTCGGGAAGATATCCGCCCTTCCGCTGGAAATGCCCTTTATCTTCATCGTGCTGTCCAGGTCGAGCTTCCTTATCGTATTGTAGATATGATCGAAGCTCTCGGTGCTCAGCTCGTAGTTGTGAGTCATATTCAGAGGATACTTGGTTATCATTCTGCTTATTCTGCCGAGATTTCTGAAACTTCCTCCCACGCCTACGAACGCCGTATCGGGCTCCACGCTGTCAAGCCAGGACACCTTATCAAGCTGCGCGCCGATAAAATCCTCTATCTTCTGCGCCCGCTCCTGCGGATTGGAGATATCCGCCTTGAACAAATCCGTAAGAGTGACCGCTCCGAACGGGAGCGTCTCGAAATGTATAAGGTTGCGGCGGTTGTAGTAGATGAGATTCGTCGAGCCTCCGCCCATCTCCATAATGAGCCCCTTGGGGATATCCATAGAGTTGATAACGCCCTGATAGACGAGCATAGCCTGCTCCTCTACGGATAGCACCTTGATTTTTATGCCGCACGTCATCGCCACCTCGTCGAGGAAGCTCTTCTGATTTTTGGCTCTGCGCACCGCCGCCGTCGCGTAGGCGAAAATTTTATCCACGTGATTGGCGTCGCAAAGCCTTCTGAACATAGTGAGCGTTTTTATGGTCTGCGCTATACGCTGAGGTTTGATGAAGCCGTCCCAATCCAAATCCTGTCCGAGACGAACGGTCTCTTTAAGCTCGTCGAATACCACGAAATAACCGCCGTCAAGCACGTTTACAAGCACAAGACGCGCGGAGTTGGAACCGAGATCAATTATTGCGATTTTTTCCATAATCACTTCTCCGTTTTACGTCCCCGTCCTAAACGGAAACATAATTTTTTGAATCAAAGCGCTCTTAGACGCAATGCGAACGACCGTTCCGAATAATCAAAACAGGAAGCATAGCTTCCTCATTTATTATGCTCAAATCCGAGAGCGGTTTTACAGATTAAATTATACATTACGGAAGACAGATTGTAAATACCCCTTTTTTAAGAAATTTAATTACTGTATTAAGCGACGCGCGCGTATTCCCTCGCTCTCGGCTAACGCGGCGCCCGCCGCGGTCAAGCCATTGCCGAGCATGCCGTCCGCAAATATTTTATTTTTGTTTGCTCTTTTTCCCCGTTACGAAAACCTTCATGACCAACGAAAATATAGCTATCATACACAAAAATCCGCCGAACAGCTTTTTCAGCAAATCGCCCTGTATCTGCGTTGCAAACACCGACGAAACAGAGCATGTGACGAACGCGGGAAGCAGCAAATAGAATAAATTTTCCTTTCTTACAAGTCCGTTTTTGACGTGCAAAAACAGCGCCGCCGTCCCAGACGGAAGAAAAGCAATCAAATTTGCGTATTGCGCGGTGAGCTGTCCGACGCCCATTACAAGCACAAGCAAAGGGAGAGTCAGCGTGCCGCCGCCCATTCCCATTCCCGCGAGAACGCCGCCGAGAATACCTGCCAGAATAAAATATAAAAACTTCATACATGCCTCATTCCAATCGTTTAGATACGCGTTTTCAAGAAAATATCATCTTCAAGCCCGCAAACAGCATAAGTCCGTAAAACAAAAAACAAAGCAAGTCGCCCGACAGTTTTTTAAGCAGCAACGCGCCTATTATGCCGCCGACGAACACGCCTATAACCGTGGGCAGAACCACGCTCGCCTCGAAAGAGCTTCTGAGCGAATACACTATTGTGCTTATCAGGCAAAGAGGAAGTATCACCGCAATCGCCGTGGCATGCGACCCTCTGTCGTCAAGTCCGCCTATAAAGCTGAGCGCGGGCACGGCGAGCATTCCGCCTCCTGCGCCGAAAATTCCGTTGACGGCGCCGATAAACAGCCCCGCAAGCGCAAGAAACAATCTGCGCTTTTTCATACTCTTGGCTGTCGGGCGGTTATATTTGTATACGTTGTCAACAATCACTCTGTCACAATAAACGGTTTGTTGCATATCCGTCTCCCTGCACTTCGCGGCGGGCTCGCGTAGAGCGCCCGATTTAGGAAATGCTTAAAAATCGTTAATAGTGTTTTTAATTTAAGTGAAAGTATGAATTTCTATTGCAAAAAAAATGTTTTTGTATTAGAATATCTAGCATACTATACGGCACGCGCAATGCGCACGTACGCAATAAGGAAAACAAAAACGGGCAAAAGTCCGAATAAATCAATACAGGTTTGGTATGAACAAGAAGAAATTTACTGTACTGGCTCTACTTTTGATTGTGGTTCTCACACTCACCTCCTGCTTACTCGTCGCCTGCAATCCGGCAAGCTCCGACGACGACGGCGCGGACAAGACGATAAAAGCAACCGAGGGTCTGCTGATAAACAACGGCGACTTCAAGGTCGTGGATACGTCCGTCAGCACATATCCCCGCAGCGCGACCAACTGGACGGGCGCCAAGCAATACTCCTCCGACACGTACAGAGACGACGTCACGGCGGGCGTAATCAGCCTCGAAGAAGCTCTCTACAACGAGAACAAATCCAAATGGGGCGACGACGACGGCGAAATACGCAGCAAGCTGCTTGCGGGCGGCAGATACGGCGAAACCGACAAAATCAAGAACGCGCTTATGATTTATATGCCCGAGCAGGGCAAAAACGCGGACGGTAAGGATATACACGGTCCGACCGCCTACGGCTACACCTCGTCCAGCTTCTCGCTGCAAAAGAGCTCTTATTACAAGCTCACCGTCGACGTGCTCACCTACAAGATTGCGGGCAAGGACGGCGACGTCCCCGGCGCGCGTATTTACGTAAGCTCCAACACCTTTGCGGAATTTGCCGGCATCAACACCAACGGAGAGTGGAAAACCTACGAAATTTATATCGAAACCTCTCCCGCCTCTTCCACGAGCCTTACGCTTATGCTCGGGCTCGGCAAACGTCTGTCCTACTACGAAAACGGACTTACGACGGGCTATGCTTTCTTCGATAACGTGGAGCTCACCAAAATCGAGGACGACAAGCAGACGGACGACATCGAAGGCAAGGTAGCGTTCGACAACGCGTACGACGCACAGCTCAATCACGGCGGAGTGCTTGACGGCAAGACGGTCACGACCGCAACGCTGAAAGTCCCCAACGGACATTTCGATTTCGGCTCCACTTCTCTTTCGACCTCCGGCTCTCCCAGCTCGTGGTCGTTTGTGACGGGCAACAGCGGAAAGGACGACCCCGCGCCGACCTCTCCCGTCTATAACGGAATCGTGGATTTGAGCAAATTTGCGGAGAATTATTCCAAGCTCGCAAAGACTTTCCAGACCAGAGAGCCCGACAGCGCTACTAATTCGACATATGCGCCCGCGGACAGCCTCGGGGCTATAACGGATTCTATCAAGGGATATTCAAAGAGAATAGGCTCCAACGTATTTATGCTGTCAAGCCAGCTTATGACCGCTCAGGGCATAAAGTCTTCAAGAGCCATCACGATAGAAAAGAACAGGACTTACGCGCTTTCCGTCGACATCTATACCTACGCCGTACACGGCGCGGGCGTATCGCTCATTCTCTCGGGCAGCGACGGTAAGGACATCGTTATAAAAGGCATTTCCGCCGACAAGACCCCCGACGTACTCATCGGCACCAAGATCATCGACACCGCAAACGGCGGCTATACCACGAGCGAAAACACCGGAAACACGACGGGCAAATGGCAAACCTACACTTTCTATATCAAGGGCAACCAATACAGAGATTACAACTACAATATGACCATCTGGCTGGGCACTGAGGGCACAAAGAGCAACAATTCGGTGAAGTACCACTCTTTCGACTCCGGTTCGAGCACGTCTGACACGAGCGTACTCAACGCGACGGGCTATGACGGCAACGGCACCTTCTCCAACGGATGGGCATTTATCGACGAGCTTGTGCTCACGCAGATAGCGGCTCTGCCCGACCTCAACGCCGACAGCAGCATAGCGGGAGCAAACGACGAACAGACTCTGGATTGCACCGATTCGGACAAGGTCGCTCTCATCGTGGATCTGACGACCGCAAACAGTCTCGGCGATATATTTGAAAGAGGCACGGGCAACTCTGTTGCGGATTATCTCGGAGCAGACGGCAAGCTCGGACTCGGCGCGCCCGTAGGCTGGAAGAGCGAGTTTGACATCGAAGATATGACAACGCCCGTTGTAAGCGGAATTATCAGCGAGGGCATCGTAAATCTCTCGTCCGAGGACGTATTCAACGGCAAGGGCGCATATCCGAAGCTCCCCTACGACACGGTATCCAAAAACGCGTACTCCATACACGCGTCGTCCGACAGCTCCTACGAGGTGGAATCCGACGACATCGTGATAGAAGCCAACAAGTTCTACCGTCTGTCCCTCTGGGTCAAGACGCAGGACGTCAATTCGGCAAGCGGCGCGTACGTATATCTCATCAACAGAGACGACGAGGACGAAACGCTTACCAGCTTCACAAAGATAAACACGTTCGAGTACGACGAATACTACAACGACTGGTGCGAGCTCACGGTGGTCATCCGCGGCGCGGAGGACAAGAACACCAACGTAGCGCTCCGCTTCTCCCTCGGCACGGGCAACAGATGGGCGACCACGCTCACCGACGGCGCTATGTACGTGGCGAACGTGAATATGACGACCATCACCTACGCAAACTTCAACGACACGAGCACCGGCACCTACACAAAGACCGTCAATCTCTCCAAGTCATACACCTACACTGTCACCAACGGCAGCTTCGACGGCTACGACCTTGATGACGAGAACCTCAGTTCGGGCGAGGCTCTCAAAAATCAGAGCGTTGCCGCTACTCCCGAAAACTGGACGATAAACGACAACACCATCGACATCAACGGCAAAAACGGAAGCAATCTGTACGCGGGCGTTATCGCGCTGGATAAGGTTGGGAACAGCTTTGCCGCAAGCGCGCAGGCGCAGGCGGTCACGGGACTTTCGGCAGACGTATTCAACAGCTTCTACAACAACATCGGCAACGAATACGGCGACGACTATCTCAACTCGCTCGCAGGACCTTACATGCTCGCGCTCGGCAGCACGGACGCACAGAAATCATATGCGGCGGGCTTCGCGTCAGACAACATTTCGCTGTCTGCAAACACCTACTACTCTCTCAGCGTATATGTCAAGACCTTCGGCAACACCAAGGCTTCGGTGTTCCTTACGGGCGAATCCAGCGTGTCCGACGGACAAAAGTACTTTGCCATAACCAACGCAGTCGACAAGGATTGGACCAGATACACCTTCTATATCGAGGTTGGCAACACCTCCGTATCCGTGAAGCTCAATCTGTGGCTGGGCTATGACGCGGAATATATGAACGTGGAAGAAGACGAAGCGCTCTCATCGGGTAAGGTGTTCTTCGACAACGTAGTGCTCGCCTCTATCGGCGAAGACGTATACAACGACGCAAACGCCGACGTCGAAGAAAACGTAAAACTTTCCTTCACGACGGACAGCTTCGACTCGCTCTCCTCTTCTGCGGAATCCAGACAGGAGCTCGTAAAGCCCGAAAACTGGACGGGCGCTGCGGACACCAACCAGACCTCATCCAACACCAAGGGCGGCATAATTTATGCGGACAGCCAGTTCTATGAGACAGAGGTCGTAAACGGAGTGAGCTATGCGAGAATACTCGGCGCGGAATACAAATTGGAGGATATAACCGTCACCGATCAGGAGCTCACGGACGCCAAGGAAAACAACCTGTTCCCCGAGCTTACGACGGATTCCGAAATTCTGGAAGCCCTCAAACAGAAGAAGCTCGACGATAAGAAGACGGAAAACTGGATTCCCGTAAACGAGCTATATGCGAAGAGCGGCAACAGAATGCTCATCATAAACAACACGACGGAAAGCGGATATATCTATACGGGCACTTCCAATACCCTCGCGGAAGACAGCTTCTATAAGGTCAGCGTGTGGGTGCGCACCTACGGACTCAAAGGCAAGGACGGCGGCGCCAACGTCGAGCTGTACCTCGGCTCCGCAAACGAAACCAACAACGCGCTCATCTTCAAGGGCATCAACACTCAAAAGCCCGCCACCGATACCGAGCCCGCATCCAACGAATGGACCAAATATGAGTTCTACGTCAAGACGCTCGAAGAAAAGGTCACGTCCGTAACGCTTAAACTCTCTCTGGGCAGATACACCACGACTGAGGAGAACGGCGAAAGCGTCGTCAAGGGTCTTATGAGCGGCTACGCCATGTTCGACGACGTGTCCATCGAAAAGGTGGAAGAAAGAGATTATGAGCAAGCCGTCGCTTCCGACAGCGAAAACATACTCACAAGACAGGTCGCCGCGGACACGAGCGGTAAAAAGGATGAAGAAGGCAACAACCAGACTCCTGCCGCAAACAAGTTCAACCTCGACTATCTGTGGTGGATGATACCCACAATCGTAATCGGTCTCGTGATTATCGTCGTCGTTATCGTACTGGTAATACGCAAGGTCAAGCCCACCGCGAAGAGAGTCTCAAAGAAAGTAAACGGCGCTCCTATGAGCACGGAAATGCTTGATAAGAAGCGCAGCAGGTACGACGAGGGCAAGGAGTAAGACTCTGCCCTAAAACGTAAACTATCGAAACTCGCCGTCAAACGACGGCGAGTTTTTTATAGGAATTTTATTTGCGCACCAATGCGCTTGGACTTGGCTTGGACGAGTGTGAAAACGACGTGCAATCGTTCATGGGGCTGCACGCGCCGGTACAGTCTCTTGAATAGCGATTGGAACGGAATAATTCTATAATCCTTAAACAGAGCATAAATTTAACGGATGAATAAAACAGCCAAATCATTTTCGATAGTGACGGGTTTCTCCATCCTTACAAGGGCGCTGTCGTTTATATTCAAAATATGGATGTCGCGCGCGCTCGGCGCGGAGGTCGTAGGTCTGTATCAGATTGCGATGAGCGTCATTATGCTGCTGTTTACTCTCACTGCGGGCGCTCCTACCGTGCTGTCGCGCAAGGTGGCGGAAGCGGCGTCCGTAGGCGATACGAAGAGGCAGAACGCATATGCTACCGCCTCGCTCATAATGGGCTTTATGATTTCCGCCGCGCTCACGGGACTGATGTTCGGTCTGCACTCCAAGCTCGGCTTCCTTTTTTCGGACGAAAGGTGTCTGCCCATATTCCTGATAATGCTGCCCACTCTGATAACGTCCACGCTGTACGCGTCGTTCAGAAGCTGGTTCTGGGGCAGAAAAAACTTCCTCGCCTTCTCCTCGACAGAGCTGCTTGACGAGATTATCAAAATCGTCCTGTCCGTCGTATTCGCGGGCGGTCTGGTCTCGTTTATAAGCGGCGCGCAGGGCGTCGCGCTCGCGATGACGATAGCGGATTTGCTCTGCGTACTGGTGCTTGCAATCCTATATTTCATATCGGGCGGAAGATTCACCAAGCCCCGCGGCTTCAAGGAGCTTATTACGCGTACGGTGCCGCTTTCTGCGACGAGAATATTCACCTCTCTGACCGCGTCCCTGACCGCCATAGTAATACCGCAGATGCTTGTAAAAAGCGGAATGACCATCGCGGCGGCTACCGCGGAATACGGGCGCGTCGCGGGTATGGCTCTGCCCCTTATTATGGCGCCAGTAATGTTTGTAAGCTCGCTTTCGGTCGTCCTCATCCCCGACGTTGCGGAGCTCAAAGCCAAAGACAATCTTGAAGCGGTACGCAAAAAACTATCGAGCGCGATGACGTTTGCCGTACTGGTTTCGGCGGTGTTTTTCGTCATATATCTTCCTCTTGGCAGGCAGATAGGAACTATGTTTTTCAACGACGCGCACGCTGGCGAGCTGGTATCGCACTGCGCCGCGATGCTGTTCCCAATTTCGCTCGCGCAGGTCACCACTCCTATGCTCAATTCGCTCGGCAAGGAGCGCGCAACCTTTATAATCTCCGCGCTCGGCACCTTGATAACCATTCCCTGCGTTTTTCTTCTGCCGTCTGTTACGGGCGTATACGCAATGGCGATAGCCTCCGCGCTTTGCTTCACGCTCATAAGCATACTCAACATAATCGTTCTCAGAAAGGAAGTCGGCAAATTTGTCGACGTCAAAAAATTTCTCAAAACGCTGGGCTTTTCCATACCCCTCGCCCTTCTGGGATTTTTCTCGTCCAATCTGCTCTCGAAGGTTGCCGGCAACGTCGTAACGACGGTTGTGCTCATCGTATTTCTGGTGTTTTTCCTTTTCGTATTTATCTCCGCATTCGATATTGCGGATATAACGGGTTACATACGTCTGCTTCGTCCCGCGGCGGTGACGCGTCGCAAGAGCGGCGGGAGAAAGAGGACAACGAAACGGCGCAGGCGCTGATTTTACGCGCGTAGGCGCATAAAAAAGTAAAGTAAAAACACAATATCGGTATGCTGAATTTATTCATAAGGTGTCTGGTATTGTATTTTTTCTTATTGCTTGCAATGAGACTTATGGGCAAGCGGCAGCTCGGCGAGCTTCAACCCTTCGAGCTCGCCATAACGCTTGTCGCAAGCGAGCTCGTGTGCATCCCGATGGGCGACGCGACAATCCCTATTATATACGGAATAATTCCCGTTTTCTCCCTCTTCCTCGTGCATATCATCATAACCAAGCTCGCTACGAAGAGCCTGCGTTTCAGGAAATTTCTCAACGGTAAGCCCGTCATACTCATCGAGAAAGGCAACATTCTTCCCGACGTTATGAAAGAGCTGAATATGAATATCGACGATATTATGGAGGCGCTTAGGGGAAGCGGCTATTTCAATCCCTCCGAGGTAGAATACGCCATACTCGAAACCAACGGAAGCCTTACTGTTCTTCCCAAGTCGCAAAATAAACCGCTTTCTCCCGAGGATCTCGGATTACAGCTCCCGCCCGCTTCTATTCCCGTATCGGTGATTATGGAGGGCGAATTTGTCGGAGAAAACGTCGCACAGCTCGACGGCACGATAAAGGAGCGCGTGCTCACCCTGCTCGACAATATTAACGTCAAACAGGAGGACGTGTTGGTGCTTCTGGTATCGGGAGAGGACGTATATCTGCAACCCTACAAGGGCGACTTCATAACAGCGCAGCTCGACAGCGACGACAGCGCGGAAACGACCGTATCCGTACACGACGAACGCGCCGAAATGAGCAAGGACGATAAATCCGAATCGGACGAAGGCATAATCATAAACGACAGCAAGGGCGCTAAGGCGCAATCAGACGGGGTGGACGAATGAAAAAAGTCATAGTCGCAATCGTTATACTCGTGATTATTCTGACCGCGGGAATACTCGAAAACGTTTACGTAGACAAGGTATTCGCAAATCTGGACGGCAGGCTTTCCGAGCTGGAACACAGCATAATAGCGCAGGACGAAGCGGCGCTGGGGCAGGCGAAAGACCTTCAAGGCTGGTGGGAAAAGGAAAGAAAATGCGCGGAGCTTTTCATGTACTCGCCCGATATACGCGGCTTTTCAGTCGCAGTCGGGGAGACGGTCGGCTCGCTCGAATGCGGGGATTACGACAACGCGCTCTCAAAAATACGCTCCTTGCAGATTATGTCGCAGAACATCCACAACATTCTCGACTTCAACCTCGCCGACATAATATAAGGAGATACGACTTAGCCCTATCCGGACTGTCTCGTCGAAAAAACGGAGACAATACGAATATTGTAGAGCAAACCGTTCCCGAATTAAGACGTACGAATATGCGCAAGGTTTAATATGAGAATTCTCGTTTTAACCCTTGCGCATATTGTCATAATTGCTTTCGTTTCTATTCTTATTTTACGTTTTGCTCATATTTACATATGCGCATATTTGCATATATATTTGCACATTCGCGACTTAAAACGGCAGTTTATGTTGATTAACCATTGTTTTCGACAATTTTCGATTTAAGGTTGTAGATATCTCCCGCTCCTATGAACAGTATTATGCCGTATCCCTGCGCATTATTCCTTACAAAACTTACGGCGTCGTCCGCTTTCATCGCGTACGTATTATTTTTGCCGAACTTTTCTTTTATACGCTCTGCAAGCGCGTCGTAATCGTTGTCGGGATCGTATTTTTCTCTTGCGGCGTAAGTCGGAATGATTATCAGGTCTCCGATATGCGGGTCGTTTCCGAAGACGTTCACAAAATCATCGAAGTACGCCTTTGTGCGCGAATACGTATGCGGTTGAAAAACCGCGAGTATTTTCCCGTACGCCGCCGCCCTTTCAAGCACGCATCCGATTTCCGTCGGATGATGCGCAAAATCGAAAACTACGGGCGCGCCGCTTATATTTCCCGCTCGCTCGAAACGCCGTTTGACTCCGCGGAAAGTTTTGAGCGCTTCAACCGCGTCTGCTATTTTTACTCCGAACACCGAAGCCGTGACCGCTGCAAGCGCGGCGTTTGCATAATTGTACTCGCAGCCGTCCGCAAACGAAAAATCGCAGATTAGGTTTTCACCGAGCAAAATTTTGCAATCCTCCTTTGAAGCCCTAACCTTATACGTCGCACGCTCGAAGGAGGTTTCCGCGATTATGTCGCGCTCGCCCTTTTCGTGCCCGTCGTCATAATAGATTCTGACCCTTGCTCCCGACAGATACTCGTCGAACGCCGCGCGCACGCTATCGAAGCTGTCATAGCTGTCGGGATGGTCGCACTCCACGTTTGTGACAACCGCGACCGTCGGCTTCAACGACAAAAAGTTGCGCTTGTACTCGCACGCTTCCGTAAGGAATATGTCGTCCGAATCACCCTTGCAATTATTGACATAATTTCCGAATTCCACACTGTCGCCGCCTATCATAGCGACAAATCCGAGTCCGAAAACGTGAAAAATATGCGCAAGCATAGCGGTTGTAGTCGTTTTGCCGTGCGTGCCCGCAATTCCCACGATTTCGGGGAATCCGCTCGCAACCGCGTGCAGAAATTCCTGTCTTTCCATTATACGAATGCCTAGCTCACGTGCGCGTGCAAGCTCGGGATGGCCTTCCTTTATTGCGGAAGAATAGACGACGATGTTCGAGCCGTTCACCGCGTCGGGATTTTCGCCCTCGTATATACGCGCGCCCATACGGTTCAATTCGCCGCAAAGTCCTTCGCACTTCGCGTCGCTTCCGCTCACCGTCGCGCCGCCGCCTATTGAGAATTTTGCAAGAGCGGCGACTCCCATTCCGCCCGCGCCGATAAAATGGATTTTTTTACCTTTTATGCAAATCATACGCCACTATATGAACGGAATGCCTAAAATGTCATAATAAATGCCGCGAGGATAGATCCCGAAAAAAATCAGGTCATAAAATCATCAAAATACGATAATTTACAAACTGTTTTATATCCGTTTGTAAAATTCGGTCTTGAAATGCACACAATAATATGGTACGCTGTGTACATAACCATTTGGAGGTCGGAAATATGATTACAATCACCGACGTAAAAATCCGTACCGTAAACGCTGAAAACAGCAAGCTCAAAGCAGTAGCCTCCATCATCGTCGACGACTGCCTTGCGGTGCACGACATCAAGATTATCGAGGGAGTGGACGGCGAGTTTATCGCAATGCCTTCGAGAAAGACTCCGAACGGCGATTTCAAGGATATCGCGCATCCCATCAACACCGCCACCCGCGAGCTTATGCGCGACACGATACTCGACGCTTATAAGCGCAGTTTGACAGAAAGCGCCGAAATCTGAGTTCTTTCCCCCGTTGCTGTCTCATCAAACCGTCTGCTCTCAACCGAATGATTGCTCAGACGGCTTGGTGTTTGATTGCAAATATATATTTTCCGCATAAATTTTGATATAAAAAACCGCATACAATCCCGACTGATTGTATGCGGTTTTTGTCTGAATCCGAAATTCGGCGTATGCGGCAGAGGACATATTCGCATACCGACATATATGCCTGTTTTATAACGAATGCACATATACGCATATGCCGATAACGCGATATGTCCGCATGAAGATTAAAGCATATATCCATTTAAGGCAATTATCCGATAATTTCCTTATTTATAATCTCTTAGAGAGTATTGGGAAATCCGATAAAACTAAAAATGAAATGCCGAGCTGCCACGCGTTCCTCCGCCCTATTCGCCGAATTGCTCCTGCAATTTTTTTATATCGATTTTGCTCATATTCGTCCTCGGGAACTCCTTTACGCACACTACCTCGTTTGGAACATTCCAGTGCGACATACGGCGGGATATATGCGCGATTATCTCTTTCTTTTTCGCGGCGTTTATTTCGCCCTCTACAAGCAGTCTGATATACGGCTTCTCCCCGATCCGATACTCTACGGCGGCACATTCGGAAACGAAATCCAGCTCCCTTGCGACGCTCTCGATTTCGGAGGGAAACACGTTTATGCCCGAAATTTTTATAAGTCTCTTTTTCCTGCCGAGGAAGTACAGCCTACCCTGCGCGTCTTTTCTGAACAAATCGCCCGTACGCACGTACTTTTTCCCGTCTATAAATTCAAACGCGCCAGACGTCTTCTCATCGTCTTCGAGATAACCCTCCATAAGCTGATCCCCGAAGATAAGCAGCTCTCCGACCTCGCCTACGGGCAGCTCCTCCAAGCCGTCTCCGACTATGCGCGCTTCAATTCCGTTGATTGGAGTACCGACGGTGCCCTGCGTAAAATCTCCGATTTTTGCCAGAGTGCACACGGTCACGGTTTCGGTAAGCCCGTACCCCGGCGAAAGCACGCCTTTTCCTCCGCACTCCTTCATTCTTTTTGCAAAACCGTCCACAAGCGCGTCGCTTACGCTGTCGCCGCCTACGTATACGTCCTGCAAGCTCTTTATGCTCTCGCCCGAAAACTTATCGGATGAAAGCAGCTTCGCTATCATGCGCGGGACTGCCAGCATAGTGGTGACCTTATATTCGGCAATAAGTCGCGTAGTCTTTTTGATGTTGAAACGCGGTTGAAGTATGACGGACATATTCGCGCACAGGGACGCGTGCACGCCCACGCACAGACCGAAGCCGTGAAACATAGGCAAAACCACCAGCATTCTGTTGTTTTCGTCAAATTTGTCGTCGAGATAGTTGAGCAGATTTCCCGCCATAGAGTTTGCTGCGCGCGAGGAAAGCACGACCGTCTTAGGCTCGCCGGAGGTGCCTCCCGAGCGCATGTAGAGTGCGGGCTCCGTTCCGTCGCCTTTGTGCGCCTCGAAATCCTCAGCCCGAGGCAATCCGATATATCCATAACTTAGATAGGAACAGAATATGCGCTTCGCGCCGTGACATCTTCCCCAAAAGGTTTTGGCGTTTACGTCGGAAAGAAAGACAATCTCGGGGCGCTGTTTTTTTACGGCAGATTCAAACTCGTCTCCCGACAGCAGCGGGTGTATCATAGAAGCTATCGCACCCAGTCTCGACGCCGCATACGTTGCGACGACGCTCTGGATTATGTTCGGCAGAGCAATCATAACCACCGAACCCCTGCGCACTCCCAGCCTGTAAAGCCCTGCCGCAACTCTGTCCACCTCGCGGAAAAAGCGCGGAAAATTCATTCTGCCGTTTGCGCGCGCGACCGCAAGAGTGTCGCCCTTCTTATGATAAGTACGCATAAAATCGTACATCGACTGTTCTATATCAAAATACATATTTTTATTATAATTAACAAATTTTACACCGTCAAACGCTTTCGACGAAAACCGACAAATTACAAATTAGACTGAGGCTTTCAAAAATTTCAAAGAATTTATTTTTACACGTATAAACCCCGAATTTCCCGTCAATACTCATTTCATCTTGGAGGTACGAACATGAGCAAATTCACAGTTGCAGCAAAGCGCTTCGGCGGTTTTATGAAACGCAACGCATTCTATTTTTTGATTATTCTCTGCATAGCATCGGTTGCGACGGTCATCGCCCTTGCGGTCACTCACAACTCTAACGTTCCCGACACGGGAATGAACAACGACGACGATAACAACAGCACGGTCATCAACCCCGAGCCCGACAACAACAAGCCCGACACCGAAAATCCGCCCATTGTACAAAAACTGACTTTCATCACTCCCTGCAACGGCACTATTTCGGCGGAATACAACGATTCTAAAATCGTCTGGAACGGAAGTATGGGCTCCTTTGAAACCCACTGCGGAATCGATTTCAAGTCCACGGATATGAACGTGTACGCTTCGGCGGACGGAACTATCAAGGAAGTCGGATACGACAAGCTCGACGGCAACTATATCGTAATCGAGCACGAGGAGGGCTATATCACAAAGTATATGTCGCTCGAATCGGAGTCTACCCTCAAAGCAGGCGCAAAGGTGAAGCAGGGACAGCTTATCGGCAAGATGGCGGCGACCAAAGGCACCGAATCGGTTGAAGGCGCGCACCTGCACTTCGAGGTGTTGAAGAACGGCGAGCAAATCAATCCTCTCGATGTCCTCGTTCTCGACGAAAAGTGAGCAAATAAACCTTAATACAACAGACAAATATAATCTCCCCCTTATCAAAAAGGCGACTGCGGTGCGGTCGTCTTTTTGCATGTTTTTTATTGAAAATTATCGAAGATTATAATTTATCGGAGTTTTTGCGCTAATTCTGCAATTCGGTAATAATGTCTTTTACCTTATCAAAAACGTAATCGGGCTTTATCTTCGAGGACGGCAGCATATCTGCCGACGTCTCGCCCGACAGCACAAGGATTGACACAAAGCCGCAGTTTTTGCCGAACGCCACGTCCGTATACAGCCTGTCGCCGACCATAGCTATCTTTTTTGCGGGAAGATTGTATTTTCTTGCAAGCCTCTGCCCCGCCGTCTTGTGCGGCTTACCCATAATAATATCCGGAGTCCTTCCGACGGTCAGACGTATCATCTCGATAAACGAGCCGACGTCGGGCATCGGACAGTCAGGCGCGGGACAGAAATAATCGGGATGCGTCGCGATATAGGGCAAGCCTTTGTTGAGATAGGAGCAGAATTTATACAGCCTGTCGTACGTGAGCGTGGTATCGAAGCCGAGCACGCAGATATCGGGATTGTCGTCGACGATATCTATGCCGTAAAGCTCAAACTCGCTGCGCAGCCTGTCGTTGCCCAGCAGATACACACGGCTTCCGCGGTAATTGTCAAGAATATGCTCGCAGGTGACCTGTCCGCTGGTGTATATCTCGTCGGAATAGGTTCTGAGCCCGAGGTTGTTCAGCCTCGCGATATAATCCGTATGCATACGGGAGCTGTTATTGGTAAAAAAACAAACTCGTTTGCCGAGCTTTCTCAAAGTGTTTATGGCTTCAAACGAGCCCTCTATCTCCTCGTCGCCGATATACACCGTGCCGTCGAGGTCGAATACAAACAGTTCTACGTCCTTGATGTTCTTCATTCTCTTCCTTAGCGGTCCGCACTAAAACCCGTCCGTCACCCCCGAAGCGTACGCAAATCCCAAAAGGTTTTCGCTTTGCGAGCCCGCGAGCTTCAGCCCCGTAAAGAGGTCGCGACAGGTGATTTCGCTCTTCAACCAGTAGCCCGCGTCGGGATACAGTCTGCGCCAGAAACGTTGCGCGGTTCTGAAATCTATCGAACCCAGCTTATCGAGCAAATCGGTGCGGTATTCACCTAAAATGTAACTAATTCTAAAATACGCGTTTACGTCGAAAAAGTCAACGCTTTTGACCTGTTTGGGGATATAACCTATTCCGTCGATTTTATCGGCGGCGACTTCCCTGCATGCAGGTGGAATGACGTCGATTGACGGCGCCGCAAGATATGAGGAATAAAACGCCGCTATCATCGCCGCGCACAAAAATTTGTATTCGCCGAGAAGTCTCGGTCGCGCACCCTTATGCATTGCCGAAGCAAACATAATCTCCGACATAATCTGCGCGCTGTCCCGTCCTCTCTTCACAGAAATTTCAAGCAACGCGTACGCCAGCTGAGCAAGGTCCGCATTCATTTGGACGGCAGGCGTTGCAACCTCCGAGTTTTTTGCAAGCACCTTGCTTGCAAAAAAGCTCTCAAACGCAGGCAAAGGCTGCGACAAAAGTATGCCGTATCCCGCGGCTATACACTCAAACGGACATTTTATCAAGACATTTCTATCGATAAACACCAGTTTCGGCGGGTATTTGCACATAATCGTGTCGGTGGACGGAGCGGTCAGAAACAGCGTCCATTCCGCGTCGAGCTCTCTTGCGACCCGCTTCGCCGCCTCCGCCGCCGTGCCCGCGCCCACCGCGAATACATGTCTTGCATACTCGGGACACGCGCATTCGTCGTCATCCTTTTTGCTTCTCAATGAGGATACCGCCTGAACGAAAACCCTGTATCCACTCTTTTTCAATTCTCTGATTATGTCGTCCGCAAGCGCGGTTACGTTCCTGTCATAAATCAGACAAAGCGCCCCCTCGGGGAAACGGTGGTTGAGCGTAGGCACGATATTCTGCACCAGCTCCTGTCCTATCATAATTTCCGTTTTGCCGAGAATGCGCTTCGCAGTCCGCAAATTATCCATACGTCGTCAACCTCGATGTTATTCGCGCAATCGTCTACGCTCTCAAAAAATAACACTTTTGGCTCGGATTGTTTTGACCTGTTTTGCGGAATGAAAGTATTTTGTGGCTTTTCTTGTCTATTATTTCTTCACGTACGTCTTGCACTTTGTGGAAAACGCCGTATCGCGCACGTCGATCTGCTCGTTTGCGCACAGACCGCTGTTGTTGAAAGCGCAGTCGGTCGCGGAGCACTGCACGAGAGATTCGAGGTCGTTTTCATATACGTCGTTGCCCGCCTCTACGTCCGCGAAATTCTGGGCGAGCGCGCCGCCCTCTCTCTTTATGCGGCTTACGCATTTGGCGTTTTCGCCTATCGAGATAACTCCCGCAAGGCATTTATTTTTGAGATTGTGCTCGCAGTTTGATGTTGAACAGTTGATTTGCTTCATAATTCCTCCGTTGCGCCCACGCGCAAAAATACTTTTTCTCTTATTATGTCCAAAAGTTTTATTTATACTCTTAGCCGTCTTTTATTGCGAAACGTACATTCGTGTGATAAAATATATATGCTCAAACGCCGCGCGTTGCGCAATATTCTCAAAAAAGGAGCCGCATATGAAGGTCATTCTGCTAAAAGACGTGAAAGGTACAGGCAAAAAAGGTGAGGTCGTCGAGGTCAACGACGGTTACGCCCGCAATTTTCTGATTAAAAAAGGAATGGCGCAGGAAGGCACCGCGCAAAACGTTTTCGCGCTCGAACAGCGCAAAAAAGCTCTCAACGCCAAAATCGCCGCCGAACGCGCCGAGGCGCAGGCTGTCGCGGACAAGCTCAAAGACGTTACCGTCACCGTCGCGGCTAAATGCGGCGAGAACGGCGGACGCATGTTCGGCTCCGTAACCGCGGAAATGGTTTCCTCCGCGTTGAAGCAGCTAGGCTACGACGTGGATAAGAAGAAAATCGAAATCAAGGAAAGCATTCGCGAGTTCGGCACCTTCGAGGTGACGCTGCGCCTGTATTCCGAGGTATCGCAGACGATAAAAATCGAAGTCGTGCGCGCAAACGCATAATTTTTTATGGCGGAGTATCTCACCGACCTCGGCATAAAGGACTACAAAATCATTCAAGACACCGACGACTACGCCTTTTCGCAGGACTCGGTGTTTCTTGCTAATATGGCGAAGCTCGGAGCAAAGGACAGCGTACTCGATCTGGGATGCGGCTGCGGCATTCTCGCCACTCTCGCCCTTGTCAAAAAAGGCGTAAAAAAAGCCGTCGGAGTCGAAATAGACGCAAAGTATTGCGATATGGCAAAACGTAGCGCCAAGCTGAACGCTCTGCCGCTCGAAGTCGTAAACGGGGACGTAAAAGATATATCCAAGCTCGTACAGGCGGAGAGCTTCGACAAGGTTCTTTGCAATCCGCCCTATTTCACCAAAGACAATCCCGCGTCGCCCTTGCGAGCGACGGCGCGCACCGAAAGCGGCGCGACCTTAGACGATTTCGTAAAAGCCGCAAGCTACGCTCTGCGCTTCGGCGGCGACCTCTATATCGTTATAAAGGCCGCGCGCCTTGCAAGCCTGTGCGCTTATCTTTCCAATCACAAGCTCGCCGCCAAGGAGCTGATTCTCATATATCCCAAGCTGTCGGCGGGAGTCGACGCCGTAGTCGTAGGCGCGAAAAAAGGCGGCAAAGAGGGACTTGTGACAAAAACCTTCGTCGCTATGAACGAGGACGGGACCTTCACCGACCAATACAAGGAGTTATACGCAAATGGCTAAGCTATACGTTGTGGGAACGCCGATAGGAAATCTGAAAGATATTACGCTTCGCGCAATAGAAACGCTTAAAGCCGCAGACGTGATAGCCTGCGAGGACACGCGCCATTCGCTGCCGCTTCTAAAACATTACGATGTGAACGCACGTCTCATCGCTTATCATAAATTCAACGAGGCGGAGTGCAGCGAAAAAATCATAGAGATGATTTTAAGCGGTCTCAACATAGCGCTCATATCCGACGCCGGAATGCCGTCTATAAGCGACCCCGGCGCGGAACTCATATCCCGTTGCCGTGAAAGAGGCGTTGAAATCGAAATAGTCCCCGGACCGACCGCGGTCGCAAGCGCGATAACTCTAAGCGGCATAAAAGCAAACGGTTTCGTGTTTTTAGGGTTTTTACCCGAGAAAAACGCAGATAAACGTTCGATTTTGTCAAAAGCGGACGCTAGCGGCTTGCCTATCGCAATATACGTAGCGCCGCATGATCTGACAAAAACCGCGGCGCAGCTACTCGAAATACTGGGGAACAGAACCGTGCGCGTCGTACGTGAAATCACAAAGCTGTACGAGAGCGTGACAATCGCTACGCTTGCGGATTTTCACTGCGAGGAGCGCGGTGAAATTGTAATGATAATAGAACCCGCTCAAAACAAAAATCCGCTCTCGGAGCTATCCGTAAAAGAGCATATCGCTCATTATATTTCCCTCGGAATGGACAAAAAGGAAGCAGTCAAGCAAGTCGCAAAGGATCGCGGCTTACCAAAAAACGAAGTCTATCAGCAGGCGCTGGAACCGTGACTTATCATACATATTTATCCTAAAATAAACGCACCTGCCGGGTGCGTTTATTACATTTTATAAAGCATGAGTTGTAAGCAGTACCGACGCAACGTCATCCATACACACGAATGCGCGTACGCGCAATGCAATGCGATAGAATTGCATGTGTGACGTTCGGCACTAAAAATTTACTTAAAATAGCGGTTGAGCAAGCCCTCAAAAGCCTTCCCGTGTCTCGCCTCGTCGCGAGCCATCTCATGAACGGTGTCATGGATTGCGTCGAGTCCTTCCTCTTTGGCGCGCTTGGCGAGCTCGAATTTGCCCTTGGTCGCTCCGTTTTCCGCGGCTACTCTCATTTCGAGATTGGTCTTGGTGGACGTGCTTACGATTTCACCGAGCAGCTCGCAGAATTTCGCGGCGTGCTCCGCCTCTTCGTACGCTGCCTTTTCCCAGTACAGACCGATTTCGGGATAGCCCTCTCTGTGCGCGACTCTCGCCATAGCAAGATACATACCGACCTCGGTGCACTCGCCCTCGAAGTTTGCTTTGAGACCCGCATAGATATCCTCGGGAACGTTCTTGCCCACGCCGACGACGTGCTCTGCCGCCCAGCTCATCGCGTTGCTATCCTCTTTTTTAAGCGCCGCCTTGCAGATGGGGCAGACCGCGGGGGGATTGTCCCCTTCATAAACGTAACCGCAAACGGGACATACATACTTTGCCATAATTGATCTCTCCTTTTACTTTTGATATATATTCAACCGATATCGGTCAAATTCAATTTGATTATCTCTCAGCGCATACGTCGCAGACTCCAATAAGATTTATCTGGGCTCTGTCCACGCTGTGCGCGCAATTCTCCCGCGCCTCGTTCACTATACCGCTTACGTTCACATCGATGTCCATAACGCCTCCGCATTCCGAGCAAATAAAATGTGCGTGTTCACAGGTGGTTTTATCAAAGCGCGATGGCGCGTTGGGAACCGGTATTTCCTGAATTATTCCGTCCTTTGCAAGACGCTTCAAAATGCGGTACACCGTACCCAAACTGATATTGGGCAGCTCCGCGCGGGCGCGGCTGTACACGGTCTCGGCGGTCGGATGGTCGCATGAAGAACACACTATCCTTGCAACTGCGTCTTTCTGGATTGTATTTCTGTTCTTATCTGCCATATTTCAACCTTATCGATAATCATTCTTATTATCAATATTATACTATCTCGGTTTTCTTTTGTCAATACAAAATGTAAATTTCGGGGAAATTTTACTTTATATAAGCACGGATATGTGTTATGATCTATTCATCAAGTACAATAAGTTTCGGGAGGAAACAATTATGAATTTGAGGAAACTTTACAATATCGTAAACAAGGACTGGCCGAGGCTCGGTTTCGAGGTCAAGGAGGAAACGCGCGACGGGATTAGATTCGGCGGAAGCATACAAGCGGAGGATTATTTCGACGACGGCGTGTTGGTCAGCGTATTCGCGCGCAACAACGGCGCTATGGATATTACGTACACCTTTGACGAGCTGGACAGAACGCTTGAAAATTACGAACTTATCAACGAGTTTAACGACAACGTTCCGTATTTCAAAGCGTATATATGCCCCTGCGAGAACTCCTGCTATTTCGAGCTGAGCTATCACCACGAGTCCGTCGCCAAACCCGATGAAAAGGAATTTGCCGAAATCGTGTCTCTTACGCTCTCCTCGATAATCTCGGAAGGAACTATGGAGTATCTGCATCCTATAACCGAAAGGACTTATTGAGAGATTTATGACTTAAAGGACGGGCTTCGCGGATTCGCGAAGCCCGTCTTTTGTTATAAGCTATAAAGCACATCATGCACGCAATCTCTGCCACAGCTCTTTTATAAGCTCACTGTCGCGGTCGCACGACATATGCCAACAGAATACGCCCCGTAGCCATACTTCCTGAAAGTCGCGGCTTTCCTCTGTATCTAAACCTTGGTGTCAAAGGATATTATGTTTCCATCTAAACGGCGTGCGAATAATTCTTCTTCTGCGTCAGTTGCGCCTGCTGCGAATCGATAAGCGAGACAATCTGCACATACGTCAGAATATGCAAAAACGGCTCGCAAATTGCGAGCCGCCTTGTTTACCGCAAAGGATAAGATTACTTGATTTCCGCGGTTGCGCCGACGTCCTTGAACTTTGCAACAAGAGCTTCCGCAGCGTCCTTGGGAAGACCCTCTTTGACCGTCTTGGGCGCGCCGTCCACAACGCCCTTCGCCTCGACGAGACCCAGACCCGTTGCGTCCTTGACCACCTTGATGACCTGAACCTTGTTGGGACCGACTTCCTTGAGGACGACGTCAAACTCCGTCTTCTCCTCTTCCGCGGGTGCCGCAGCTACTGCCGCGCCTGCCGCCGCTACGGGAGCCGCCGCGCTTACGCCGAATTCCTCTTCGAGCTGCTTGACGAACTCATTGAGCTCGAGTACCGTCATGCTTTTGATTTCTTCCATAAGTTTATTCAAATCTGCCATTTTTGTATTCTCCTATTATTTTTTAATTGATTATCAACTTCAAGTTGATTACGCTTGGGCTTCCTTTCCCTCTGCTATCATGCTCAGGCAACGCGCCAGTTTGGAAATGGGCGACTGCATGCTTCCGAGCATCTTTGCGAGCAGGATTTCCCTCGACGGGATATCCGCGATTTGCTTCAAACCTGCCTCGTCCATAAACTGACCTTCGACCATGCCGCACTTCGTCTTCATCTTGTTGAATGCCTTGATGTTTTTGACGATATACTTTGCAGGCGCAACGGCGTCCGTGGAAGAGAACGCAACAGCCGTAGGTCCGTTGAGAGCTTCGTCGAACTGGGTATAGCCCAACTCGTTGAAAGCAATCTTGACAAGACGGTTTTTGAGGACGGCATAATCCACGCCGTTTTCTCTGAGCTCCTTGCGGAACGCAGTATCCTGAGCGACCGTAAGACCCATATAGTCTATAAGGACTATGGATTTTGCAGCGTTTATCTTAGCCTTTATCTCCTCAACCTGTTGCTTCTTGGCTTCAAGAACTTGCTGATTCATCTTTACCTCCTATTATACTCCGACGGATTTAATCCGTAAAAAAAGCGTCATCCTACGAGAATGACGCAATACGTACGTATAAAAGTCATCCTCGGCAAGCACTGCGTTTACGGCTTTCGCCACTTGCTGTCTTAGGAACGTATTTATATTAGTACAACCGACGCGCAATGTCAAACGAATTACGGAAATTATTCCGAAATCCGATACTCGCGCGACCTTTCCGTAAAACCGAGACGGGACGTTTGCCCTCGCTCCGCGCTATACGGAAAAATAATCTCGGGACGGCGCGGACATAGCCCGCTCCGTCCGTCGAATTACGCCTTATAAACCACCTTCACGCTTGGTCCCATCGTTGCGGAAATGTAGATGGAGCGGAAGTAGACGCCCTTTGCCGCAGCGGGCTTCGCTTTGAGCAACGCGTCCATAAGAGTGTTGTAGTTTTCCGTCAGCTTCTCGACGCCGAAGGACGCCTTGCCGAAGGGAACGTGGCATATAGCCTGCTTATCCACTCTGTACTCAACTTTACCTGCCTTGATGTCATGTATAGCGCGGGTGATGTCCATCGTAACCGTGCCGGACTTGGGGTTCGGCATCAAGCCCTTAGGACCGAGAACCTTACCGAGGCGTCCCACAACGCCCATCATATCGGGAGTCGTGACGATAACGTCGTAGTCAAACCAGTTCTCCTGCTGTATTTTCTGAATCATTTCGTCTCCGCCGACGAAATCCGCGCCTGCCGCCTTGGCTTCGTCCGCCTTGGCACCCTTGCAGATTGCAAGCACGCGCACCGTTCTGCCGGTGCCGTTTGGCAATACGACGACGCCTCTGACCTGTTGGTCCGCGTGACGGGGGTCGATGCCGAGCTTGACGTGCAATTCTATCGTTTCATCGAATTTGGACTTCGCAGTCTGTACGGCGAGAGCGATTGCCTCCTCTCCCTCGTACGTCCTTGCCTTATCGATGAGTTTTTTCGAGTCTACGTAATTTTTACCGCGTTTCATATCAGTACCTCCTTATTCCTCAACGGTCACGCCCATACTGCGCGCAGTACCCGCTATCATACTCATAGCGGACTCGATATTCGCCGCATTCAAATCGGGCATCTTCTGCGCGGCAATTTCCTGCAACTGAGCCTTGGTGAGCTTTGCAACCTTGTTCTTGTTGGGAACTGCCGAACCGCTGTTGAGACCGCATGCTTTCTTAATAAGCACGGGCGCCGGCGGTGTTTTGAGAATAAACGTAAACGAGTGGTCCTGATAGATGGTGATTACGACGGGGATGATAAGACCCGCGTCCTTTGCCGTCTTTTCATTGAATTCTTTGGTAAAACCCGCAATATTTATGCCGTGAGGTCCGAGCGTGGAACCGACGGGGGGTCCCGGAGTCGCTTTACCCGCGGGCAACTGCAATTTTACAACCGCTGTAATTTTCTTAGCCATATTTCCTCCTGACTAACGTGGTTTTTGCGGCGGCGATTTTGGATTTGCCGTCTCCCACCTGCGTACACAGCGTACGCCTCGAAGCGATAGGTCCGCTTCAAACCGTGAAGTCCTCAAACGGGACTTTTGGGGCTTAACCCCGACTCGCGCATATGCGCAGTGCAGGCAATCAGAGCTTTTCCACCTGAGCGAAATCAAGCTCGACGGGCGTCTGACGTCCGAACATTGCCACAATAACCTTAACCTTCTGATGCTCGGCGCTTATAGAATCCACAACGCCGATGAAATTTTCAAGCGCGCCGTTGATGACTCTTACGTTGTCGCCGACCTTGATGTTGAAGTCCTCGATACTGACCGTTTCGAGACCCATGCGTCTTATTTCCTCATCCGTCAGAGCAATAGGACGACCCGCAGAACCGACGAAGCTCGTAACGCCGCGCGGTCTGGTCACCATAAACCAAATATGGCTGGTGTAAATCATCTTAATAAACACGTAGCTGGGAAATTTCTTGCGCTGAATGACCTTTTTCTTGCCGTTTCTCTCGACGATATCGTCCTCGACGGGGATTTTGATATCGAAGATATAGTCGTGCAGATTGTTGTTTTCAATCATGTTGCGCAAATCAGTCTCGACCGAATTTTCATAACCCGAGTAAGTGTGAATGACGTACCATTTCGGTTGTTCGTTAATTTTTTCAGTTTCCATAACGCCCTCCCGTCAGATAAATATCGTCGTCCACTCGTGGTTTGTAATAAGACCTAGGAATCCCGAAAGCACGTAGTCGATGACAAAGAGCACAAGGAAGAATATAACAACCACGACGAGAACCACCGCCGTGCTGCTTCCCACTTCCTTTCCCTTGGGCCAGCTGACCTTTTTGAGTTCGGAGAAAATACCCTTGAGACCCTTCCACATTCTCTTGAATATATTGGGCTTGTCGGAATTTTTCTTAACCGAAGACTTTTTCGCTTTCTTAGGCTCCTTCGGCGAATCGACGTTTACGGCGGACCTTTCCTGCCGTTGCATCGTTTCGAAGTTGTTTGAGGTTTCGGTTTTCGGCTTTTTATTTGCCATATAGCCTCCTTATCCCGCCAACCTTACTTTGTTTCTCTGTGCAAGGTGTGCTTTTTGCAGAATCTGCAATACTTTTCCAGTTCCATTCTGTCGGGATGTTTTTGCTTGTTTTTGGTCAAGTTGTAGTTGCGCTGCTTGCAATCGGTGCACGCAAGCGTAATCTTGACTCTTGCTCCTTTCCCTTTCTGAGCCATAATAACCTCCTTTTAGTTCTTATCAATATGACACCCTACACGGCAAGAGCATTGCCGTGTAGAGCATTTGTCTATATCTTATTGAAAGAACTTATTCGAGAATCTTGGCAACGACGCCGGAGCCGACCGTTCTGCCGCCCTCACGGATAGCAAAACGCAGACCTTCCTCGATAGCGATAGGAGTAATCAGAGTGATTTCCATATCGATATGGTCGCCGGGCATGACCATTTCAACGCCCGCGGGCAGTTTGATGGAACCCGTAACGTCCGTTGTTCTGAAATAGAACTGGGGACGATAACCATCGAAGAAAGGCGTATGACGGCCGCCTTCGTCCTTCGTCAAGACGTACACCTGGCTGGTGAAGTGAGTATGGGGATGAATGGAGCCCGGCTTCGCAAGAACCTGTCCGCGCTCGATTTCCGATCTCTGGATGCCGCGGAGCAGTGCGCCGATGTTGTCGCCGCCCATTGCGGAATCGAGGAGCTTACGGAACATTTCGATACCCGTAACCGTGGTCTCCTTCTTCTCGGTGGAAAGACCGACGATTTCTACCTTGTCGCCCATTTTCAGAACGCCGCGCTCAACTCTACCCGTTGCAACCGTGCCGCGACCGGTGATGGTGAACACGTCTTCAACAGGCATAAGGAAGGGCTTGTCGGTGTCGCGCTCGGGATCGGGAATGTAAGAATCGATTGCGTCAAGCAGCTCTCTGATAGGATTGAACGCCGCATTGCCCCAATCTCCTGCAAGACCCGCTTCCATAGCCTTCAACGCGGAACCGCGGATGATAGGCGTATCGTCGCCGGGGAAGCCGTACTCGGAAAGGAGCTCGCGAACTTCCATTTCGACGAGTTCGAGAAGCTCTTCGTCGTCGACTTGGTCGGTCTTGTTGAGGAAGACGAGGATGTAGGGAACGCCGACCTGACGGGCGAGCAGGATGTGCTCACGGGTCTGGGGCATGGGACCGTCGGAAGCTGCGACAACAAGGATTGCGCCGTCCATCTGCGCCGCGCCGGTGATCATGTTCTTGACATAGTCGGCGTGTCCGGGGCAGTCAACGTGCGCATAGTGGCGCTTTTCCGTCTCATACTCGACGTGCGCGGTATTTATCGTAATACCTCTTGCTTTCTCTTCCGGCGCCTTATCGATTTCGTCGTACTTCATCTCCTGAGCATTGCCCTGAGATGCGCTGTACATCGTGATAGCGGCGGTAAGAGTGGTTTTGCCGTGGTCAACGTGGCCGATAGTACCAATGTTGACATGGGGCTTAGTTCTTTCAAACTTTGCTTTTGCCATACTGAATTCCTCCAATATAATTTTTCTTATTTATTACTCCAAAGTGGTTATATATAATAAATATCTATATATATCACTTTCTGGAATCTCTGTCTTTCACCTCGCCGATGACCTTTTCAGCCACGCTCTTGGGCACGACTGCATAGTGGTCGAATAGCATTGTGAAGTTTGCTCTTCCCTGCGTAATGCTGCGCAGAGACGTTGCGTAACCGAACATTTCAGAGAGCGGCACGTCGCAATCCACGACCTGCGCTCCGTTTCTGGGCTCGATACCCTTGACCTGTCCGCGACGGGAATTGAGGTTGCTCATAACGTCGCCGAGATAGTCGTCGGGAGTGACGACCTCCACCTTCATGATAG